>NZ_CP014945.1:2423664-2726622 GCF_001606025.1 Psychrobacter alimentarius
GCTACATTTTGTCGGCTTATAAATATAAGTGAGCAAACTTATTACAAGCGACTTTGTAAGGGTGTTTTATGACGAAAAATGATGATACCTCGCCCAATGAGGAACACTGGCTGTCTGCACAGACCATTACTCACCTAAAGAGTAATAAAGCACTTGTTTACCCAGAATCTGTCTTAAAGGCTATCTCTACCATTATTACTACAGTAGATGATAGTTATGAGCGGGATGACAATGCGATTGAGTATTTATCAGAAATTGTCGTACAAACACTACAAAAAAGACCGGTTGCCGATAAGTATATGAAAATCAATCGTAAGGATTTGGCACGAAAACCATTGATGATGCAACTGCTTATCCTAATGCAAGATATCGTAATTAAACGACAGTTAGGTCAATCAGTGCAACAACTAGTTTGGTTATCCATAGCGATGCACACAGCAGCTCTACTTATCGTTCACAATAGAAAAACTGATACTAAAGATATACTGATGCAATTCAAACAGGCTCAGTTTTCAGGATCTTCCAGACGAACATGGATTTGGCGTGAACTACCCTATTTACCTCAGATGACCATAAGTGTAGAGTATATATCCACCATCCTCAATGATCTATTAGAGCAGAAAAAAAGTAAGAAAGTAAAAAAAGATGACTCTGATGAAAAAGCCAAACTAAACCAAATAGGTAAAATAACGACCGCCTATCAAAATGCGCATACGTTACGCAAGCCTAGACCCAAGCGTAAGAAACCACCTAAACATATCAAAATTAAAGCTATCAACCTAGCAGATAACACATCAAGACTACCCTTAGACTCTACTGCAACGAGTCACAACTGGAATACTACTACACTCAGCAATGATGCATGGGGTTACACACGTGATGATATAGAACACAGCGCTATCGCCATAGATCTTGCATTTTTAGAAGCTAATACTGAAAGCTATGAAGGGTTAACTACCAGCTTTGAAGAGCGTATTGACCACTATGAGGCGCCCTATGTCAGCTATGGCGAATATCCAAACCCGTTAATCAAAAACTCTATACCGCTACAAACTATAGATTTATCGCTACAGCAAAACTACATGTCCCAGCGCAATCTTGCGCTCAACTCTAACACGCGTTTACTCTCCCTTTCCGGCTACCAAGCGCTATTTGTGACGCTCAACCAAGATGCAAGCACCTTACCAGAATCAGAGACTGATAAAACCTGTGCGGGTATTTTACTATTATCTATGATTACTGGACTGCCAGTTAAGTCCTTATTAATATCCGGCTATATCGGTCATCCTCGTATTTTTAATGTTGAAGGTAAAAGATATTACATTGAACACAGCTTAGGTATTACCAAAAGGTCCACAAGCCAAACACTGGCCAAAAAGGATTATGAAAATCATTCCGATACCATCAAAATTCCACTACCATCGTGGCTGATAGATAATTTACTTGATTGCGAGTTGCCGGTGAAAGAAGATTTTACGGCTTATCTTGCCAACTTGCGTACCAGCCTTGGATTTCCGAACCTATCTGTCAATCGTATAGAGACCTCACTACATGTCATACTCTCTCGCTATACGCCAGATTGCCATGGGCATATCGCCGATATTATCTGTCGTACGCCTGCGCCACATGCTCCTGCGATGTACTATAGTAGCCACACCAGCGAAGCGCTTATTGCTCACTATAAATCAGCGCTAAACTTGTTAAATAATACAGGTGATTTTGACTTATCCTATATTACCCCTTGGCATAAATATACCGTAGGCTCAGGGTTTGCACTTAAGCTCGAAACCGTTCGCATTATTATAGATAAACTCAAAGTCTGGTTAAATCAAAGTTTAAATGATGAAGAGCACTTTAATCGAACCAGTATTTTTGTATGGTTTATCTTTTGCATTTTAACGGGTGTGCGACCAAACAATGGCCTTGGCAAAATGTACGATATCGATCTTGATATGAGCTGGCTGGAGATCAACGATAAGCCCGTCAAAAGAGTAAAAAGTGATCGCCTAATTCCATTATGCCCTACCCTTGTACGCCATTTGATAGACTATAGAGACTATCTAATCGACTATCAGGCTAAGCACCAATTAAAGCATGACATTAGTAAGACTATTGATAGTATCCGCTTAGGTAACGATGAAGCACTCTTAAAGCTTTTATCTACAAGTGTGAATAATCTAAAAGATATCAAGCGCGGTGACGCCTATCATATGACCAAAAGCATCATTGACGCCAACCCTTACTGGACACGTCACTTCGTGCGTACTCAGCTTGAAAAGCATAGTGTTCAGCTTCCGCTAATCAATACTATTATTGGTCATGAAAAAGCCCGTCAAGAAGTATTGGGGCGTTTTTCCTCAAGCAGTAAAGCAGATATTAAACGTGCTGCACCTGTATTTGAGCAGATCGCTGAGCAGCTAGAATTAAACCTTATAGAAATTAAAAACTATTCTAAACTCAGTCATATACAGAGAAGACATGTAGAGGTAGATCATGCTAATAGATAATATCCATCTGCCAAAAATCATTGATGGCTTAGCAAAGTTTGATGGTAGGAAAAAACGCTACGTGCCATATCCTTCGGTAATTGATGATAGTAACCCTGCAAGAAAACGTGAACTACAGCTATTAGCCGATCTACAGACTCAGTGGGAATTACTGCTTAAAAAATATCCTGGCAACGTTAGGTTCACCCAATCTTTTAATAAATATTACGGGCAAGTGCTTTGTCCAGATAATCGTACTTTCTTGGCTATATCGAGCCCTGTAAGTTTTGCTGATAAACTATGGTTGCCTCAAAGCCAAGTGATAGGTCAGTTTCAGCGTGATTTTACTAATAAGCTAAAGCCTTTATCTGGCGAAGGGTTCGATAAGTTTCAAGCTATTGTTCAGGATAAAATTTCTCAAGCCTACAAAACAACCAAAACCTTAAAACAAGCATGGCAAACTGTCAGTCAGTTTATTGATTATCAAAATCAACGTTACATGCTTGCAGAACACTATTATCCTAAGATAATCGCGCCGCAGCCCATAAAGTTTAATCCGCTGATTATTAATAACGACTGGGTCAAAAACGGCAAATCACTGGTCAAAATTATTCGCGCAGTAGAGCATAATTGGGAGCAAACAACCGATTACAGCCAAGAGGAAATCATAGGCTGGCTGATATTCTCAGGGATTGTATATGGCGGTATCAATGAGGTACAAATGCTTCAAGGGTGGCTTACCTCATTGCTCGCCAAAGAGTATCAGCCATTCATTAAAGAAAGGATAGTAGTCTCGCCGCGCTTTGTGCAAAGGCGTTTTGGTAACGAGCGCGAAGAAGGAAGTGACAAGCTTTATAACACCAAGCAAATCATTGTAGATGTGGTCAGTCAGTGTTGGCTGATGCGTTATCATAAAAACAGCAGTCAAGCAGAAATCAAACATATCATTGCCAAGCTGTCAGAAGATAATATAAAACGATACTTGACCGTGGCTTTGTCTGACGTGATCAAGCCTTTGGGTATTAAGCCACTTCCCTTTTCAAGGTTTTTATATTACGCCAGTTATCACTGGGAGATGCTCGATGGCGCTGATATTGATCATGCTTCAGTTGGGGTGCTGCGAGGTATGCATAACACTACTGGACTGAGCACGCAGGACTTTGGTCTGTTTTTGAACCAAAAATATCAGTACAAAGAGGAGCCGTATATCTAGAACATATTTTGACGCTGTCTATCAGCAAAAACTCTATTATGCAAAAAGAGACGCCTAACAGTTCTACCAAAAAGATAGAGGCTAGAAAGTCTGATTTAATTATGAATCTCACTAAAGACTTCAAAATGGATGAAAAACGGAAGAAGAAAAAACCCAACAGTACTCCGTACACCCTTATCGAAAGAGTAGAAAAACGTTATGAGCAATATGATGACTTAAGTGAAAAGATTTTATTAGATTGGGTATTAAGCTTATTAGATCGAAAGGAGTCAAAATCGCTTAGTAATGAGTCTATTTTGAAATATATCAGAACCATAGGCTATGAATGGTTGTATTTTACAACTGCGCAGCCGCTTGATATTTGGTCAGAGGAAGAGTTTGAGGAACTTTATGAAGATATTTTAGAGTACAAAGCTGTTGTGCGGAACAATACTGACGTTGGATACTCTGCCAATTTATTGAAGAGTATGCACAACTTTGCTAAGAGCAAATACAACCTACCCTCCGTGAACTTCCAACAGTCTAAAAATGGTCGACGTGTACGTGCAGAGCTGATATCACCACAAGCGTACCAAGCCATTATTAAGCAGATACTGGGTTCTGTAGATATATTGGAGCGGGAAATGTTCGCGCTTTTATTTATCTTAGTCTATCGTACTGGGATGCGCAAAAAAGAGCTGTTGGGACTTAAGTATAATGATATCGAAGGTTTAAAAACAGCCACACCCTCAGTGATAATCAGACCCAATAGCTACCGTCCAACTAAGACTCAAAGTAGTATTCGCCGCGTTCCCTTATTTGCCCTCCTCAAGCATGATGAGTTGAATTTCTTTATGAACTTTGTGCAAAGTAATATCGGCGGCACTTCAAACAAATTTATCTTTACCTTATCATCAAATCAGCGCCCTATTGATGACCATGTTCCTCTACAGTTACTCAAACGAGTCTTAAAAGACATATCAGTAGATGATAATGTGGCAGAGCATACCTTTCATGGGTTTAGGCATACGGCTGTGAGTAACCTATCTTTAGCGCTATTAGGTCATCCGGATCTTATAGAGGCACTAACCGACTATGACAAAAACGACATACTGCGTATAAAGCATGGCCTACTTGGAGAGCATATCGATGCACAAGATCGCTGGTACGCCCTATCAGGTATTATGGGTCACTTGTCGCCTGAGCGTAGCTTTGAGTATTACAACCATTTTGCCACGCTGATGGCAACCTATGCGCTTAGTAAAGCAAATATAACATTGCCAGAGCGAACGCTGTATAACATAACAAGTTTTACTAATAAAAAGCTTAAGGAAAATAATGCGACTGTTAGTAATAGTAGCGTCAGCATACCTAGCATGCGTACACTTTTATTTAAAAATATTATAGAAGGCAAACGCAAGTCACCGAAATTTACGATCGAAAGCTGTGATAAGCAACTTCTCTTGAGCACCAACTCACTAGACACTAATGAGTTGTTTGGTCGTTATGGGCAAAACCGAGTACAGCTGCTACTACAGGCTTATGATAAAGAGATTTCATTAAATAAAGCAGCCCAGTTAGCAAATATTTCTATTCACGATGCAAACATTTTAATAGAACGTGCCAGCGAGGTTGCCGACATCACTACCAAACGCGGCAAACCTCGCTTTGTTAAGCTATCAGATTCAAAGAATTCCGTACTGAGTCCACTGAACATTCAATACCAAAGTGACTTAAGATTGCTATCGCTTTTATTAAGTAATGCCTATCGCTTACGAGAAGAATCAGGGACTGACTGGGCATGGTTCATTGAGATATGTAGTCAAAAAATATCTAATAGCAAAGCATACCTACCATTCGGGAAAGGAGATGAGAAACAGCTGCAGCGTTTCATTGATATTGCGGAAAAACTGCTGCCTTTGAAACATTGGCTGACAAGTAGCAACGAAGCCTTGTTGATGAAAAATATGTCACCTACCGATTATCAAGATATTAAGCGGCAGTCTAAAAACTCGATAGAAGCTATTCATATCGGTATTGCTAGCCGAGATCCTAGAGATCAAACGAATAAATGGCAATACTCGCCGCTACTACGGTTTTTTGTGCATATGATGCTAATCACAGATGAGAAACTATCTATTGTGAGTTAAGTTTTTTGTATCCAAAGTCATTTGTCATAAGACCCGTTATGGTTATGAGCGTTTGCATGCCCAGCTAACTGAGCAAGGACACGATCTTAGCCTACGTATGGTTCGACTTATTAAAGAAGAGCATAGTATAAAATATCGCCCCCACAAGCGCTTTAAAGTAATTACTGACTCCAAACATAACAAGCTTATCTATATAAACGTATTGGGTCAGCAGTTTGATGCTAAGTGTCCCAATAAGGCGTAGCTCAGTAACATCATCTATATTTAGACTGCTGAGGGTTGGCTATACTTAGCAAGAGTAAAAGATTTATATACCAAAGATCTGATTGGCTACACCATTAATAAGCACCCGACCGCAAATTTAGTCTGTCACGCATTGAACATTGTTATCAAGAAAAAGGAGGGCTAATTGTACATTCAGACAGAGGCAGTCAGTATCCATGCGTATCATAAGATCATTAAGCAAGCAGCATCTGTTTACAAGCTCAATGAGTGGCACAGATAATTGTTTCAACAACGCTCCCATAACAAGCTTCTGTGTCGTGTTGAGGAATTAACTGGTATATCACCAAGACTATAAAACAGGGTTTACAGCTATCATCGGCTATATCTATCTGTACTACAACCAAACAAGAATTTAAAAGAGCTTGGGCTATAACAAGCCCAGGTAGGTATGGTTTGGCTTTCATCATCAGGCTGCATAACTAAAATCTCCCAATTTTAACCGTACGAATTTGATGGCAGGGGCCACCGACAATCTCGGAGCAGTTTATAGCCTTTTCCTTATGACGAAATAACAAGAAAAATCTGTAAATTCAAGATTTAATGCCAATGTTTACATTTACTAGTCTTTCCAATCCCAGGATTAAAGCTATTAGTTGGATCGAGAATTTTTAAATGTTCCTGATACTCTGTAGAAGCATGATATATATGTCCGACATTATGTTCTGCAGGGTATGTTGCTCCTCGCTGCTCTAGATAAGCTAAAACCTCATTTTTAAACTGGTGAGCATCTACATCTTCATTTAACAAATAATCTTGATGGCAAACAAAACAGAAAAAGTGACCACAACAGCTTTCCATCATTACTTGTTGTTGAAGATGCTCAGGCAAATCAATTAACCACTGTTGATCATTACGACGCAAGGCAACATCAAATGAGACTAGACGTTCGTTAGGGTCGATCCCTTCACTCTCACAGTAGTAAATGAGACCACCTCCAATTGCAAAACGAATCAAAAAGGCATTCTTTTCTTCTTTTGGGGTACATTGAAAAAACTGTTCTATATCTCCTTTAAAGAAATCAGTTAGTAGTTGTTGAAGTTCATCTTGCTGCACTTGTTCAATTTTAATCACTAAATGATGTTGGTATTTTTTCTGAAATTTCTGTAATCGAGGTTCAATCCATGTAGGTGTTAGACTATTAAATAATTGAATACAACGATCAAAAATATTGTTAGGCAATAACGGTACAGATTTGAAAAAACGATCTAGCTTGGCTTTTAGGGCAAATAAAGTAGGAATTTTTTCTGCCCCGAAAATATCAATTATTTTATACATATGTTTGGCATAACGTTGAGTCAGTTCAAATGCCTGATGATGAATATATTCAGCCTGATTTGGTAGAACTGTGAGATTTTCTAGTAAGTATTTACGCAGTTGAATCAGTTCAACTTCATCGTTGCTACTGATAAAATAAGAAGTTGAGTTTGATCCAGCTTCAAAGGTCGGTAAACGCACAGCAAAGACAGCAAGTTTACCTGAGCAACCTGAACTTTCATGTAAATATGCTGGATTTCCATTATAACGTGTCGGCGTCGGTGATGTAGTATCACGCAAGTTCTCGGCATATTGTTCAGCCCAGATTTGACCATCCCAGTCTTCCGCTTGATTAATCACATAATTTTGTTGTTCCAAATTTTGAAAGACTTGTTCAGGTGTTTCACCAAGCGCAATGCCTAGATGGTTTACAAGCTGTAAGCTACCATACTCATCAATTTGGGCAAATAGAGACTTTTCGGTATAGGCAGGACCACGACGAATTAAGGAACCTCCTGAGTTGTTACAAATTCCACCAATAACAGAAGCACCAATGCATGAGGAACCAATCACCGAATGTGGCTCACGCTTATAAGGCTTTAAAGCATTTTCCAACTCAGTCAAAGTCGTGCCAGGAAAGGCTAAAACCTGCTGTGCACTATCTAATAATTGTAAACCCTTCAACCGACGAGTGCTAATTACAATCACATCGCGGTCATAATCATTAGCATCGGGAGTCGACCCACCTGTTAAGCCTGTATTGGATGCCTGTAAAATCACGATTACATCATGTTTTACACAGATTTCTAGTGTTCGCCATAGTGCCAATAGGGTATCGGGAAGAACAACCCCAATCGCGTCCCCTTTACCCACCCGAAATCCCTTCAGATAATGTGCTTTATCATTTGCTCTATAAAGGACCTTATCTGAACCTAAGGTTCGTGACAATTCATTAATCAGTTGATGTTGTATGGTCATTAAAAGTTTTACTCTAGATGAATTTATGTTAAATCTGCAGTGATAATTTCAATTAAAGTTAGTTACTTAGAATTTTTAGTATAAGCCTCTTATGCTCTGACCAATTTAATTATGCCACTACAGTGCTATAAGTTCTTATCTTCTTGGTCATAGTAACCTCTTCATCGAGTCGTCAGTTTACCAATTTTATTTCTACAGTTTCTTCAGCACATACCATGAGCGAGCACGTCGTTTAAACTGTAGTAAAACAGGCATTTATCATGCCTTAAAACGCCTTGGTATCAGTCAAAAAAAAGACCTTAGAGCATCCAAAGGCATGTCCGATAAAAAGAGCGATATATCACAGTAAGCTTAATAGCTTCATGCAACAAGGCTACCCCATTGTTTACATGGATGAAAGTGGCTTTGAGGCTGAAACCATTCGTTCTCATGGCTATGCACCGATAGGCAAACCTTGTATTGATCGCTACAACTGGCAAGGTAAAAAGCGAACCAATGTCATTGGTGCTCTTTATGAGAAGATGCTGTTTGCACTTGATTACTTTAAGTACAGCATCAACAGCAGCATATTCTACGGCTGGTGCAAAAAAACCCTCATCCCAAGTCTTAAAACCAAATGTGTGATTGTCATGGATAACGCTCGATTTCATAAAAGTAGACGTACCCAAAAACTACTCAACCGGCATGGTCATCGTATATTATGGCTGCCGCCGTACAGCCCAGACTTGAACCCTATTGAAAAGAAATGGGCACAAGTGAAGTTTCTACGCCAAGGCTGGATGGAAAACGACTTATCCAAATTGTTTTACGATGTTTGTCCTAACCATAACAATTTTATTTTGAACTGACTATAGTTCAAATATTTAAATAGATTAATGTGAATGACGAGGAACCTCGGAACCACGACAGCCGACTAGAAAATCGAAATCACAGCCTTCATCCGCTTGCAGCACGTGCTTGACATAGAGTTCACGATAGCCGCCGATGAAATTAGGTGTCGGCGGTGCTGGTAAATTGGCCAGACGCTGCTGTAGCTCTTTATCGCTAACATCTAAGTGCAGTTTTCCAGCGTAAGCATCAAGCTCAATAAAGTCACCGTTTTGCACAGCAGCTAATGGTCCCCCTGCTCGGGCTTCTGGTGCCACGTGTAATACCACGCTGCCATACGCCGTACCACTCATGCGCGCATCAGAAATTCGTAGCATATCTGTGATGCCTTTTTCTAACAGCTTGGGCGGCAATCCCATATTGCCAACTTCAGCCATACCGGGATACCCTTTAGGTCCTGCGTTTTTAAGTACCAGAACGCAGGTTTCATCGACATCCAAATCTGGATCTACAATACGTGCTTTGTAGTCATCAAGGTCTTCAAACACCACGGCGCGGCCACGATGTGTCATCAATTCTGCTGAAGCGGCAGATGGTTTGAGAACGGCACCTTTTGGTGCTAGATTGCCATGTAAGATACACATCCCGCCATCTTTACTCAGTGGATTATCTATTTGACGGATAACCTCATCATTATAGATAGGCGAGCTTTGACAATTCTCCCAAATGCTTTGTCCGTTCGCAGTCAGTGCTTGCGGATGCGGTAGTAGATTGTGCTCCCCCATACGGCGCAGTACCGCAGGTAGGCCGCCGCTATAATAAAACTCTTCCATCAAAAATCGCCCTGACGGCTGCAAATCCACAATGGTAGGCATACCGCGACCAATACGATTCCAGTCTTCTAGCTCTAAATCAACACCAATACGTCCAGCAATGGCTTTTAAATGAATCACTGCGTTGGTTGATCCACCAATGGCGGCGTTGACTTTAATCGCATTTTCAAACGCTTCTTTGGTTAAAATTTTGGATAACGTCAGATCTTCTTTAACCATATCGACAATACGCATACCTGATAAGTGCGCCAAAACATAACGGCGTGAATCCACTGCTGGAATAGCGGCATTATGTGGTAAAGAAGTCCCTAATGCTTCAGCCATACAAGCCATCGTCGAGGCAGTACCCATCGTATTACATGTACCCGCTGAGCGCGACATCCCCGACTCTGCAGATAAAAATTCGTTGAGATCAATTTTGCCAGCTTTTAGCTCTTCATGCATTTGCCAGACGATAGTGCCCGCACCGATATCTTTCCCTTTATGTTTGCCATTTAGCATTGGCCCACCGGTGACGACAATGGCAGGGACATCGCAGCTGGCCGCACCCATTAGCAGCGCAGGGGTAGTTTTATCGCAGCCTGTTAACAGTACAACCCCATCCATCGGGTTGCCGCGAATCGCTTCTTCTACATCCATACTCGCTAAATTTCGTGTCAGCATCGCCGTTGGGCGTAGGTTAGATTCTCCATTAGAGAAAACAGGGAATTCAACAGGATAACCACCCGCTTCTAAAATACCTTTTTTTACATGCTCAGCAATTTTGCGGAAATGGGCATTGCAAGGCGTCAATTCTGACCACGTATTACAAATACCGATGATGGGTCTGCCATCAAACTCATGGTCTGGAATACCTTGATTTTTCATCCAGCTACGGTACATAAATCCATTTTTATCCGCCGCTCCAAACCAAGCTGTCGAGCGCAATGATTTCTTTTGTGACATCTCTATTTCCCTATATAGTATTACTAATTATATATAACACATCTAAAATACACTAAAAAAAATATTTTAAAAGAATTGATGTTTAAATAGTATTACTATATTTTAGATATCTAAGATAAACCCTTTGACTATGGAAATTTTTTCTTGGGTCTGATGCCTGAGAATGGCCATATGGAATGTGGAGTCGGATATAGATTTGGTACAGGCTTGTATTTTCTCTCTGTCGTTATGCTATTTAGCTTAGTTTTGACCTATTTAAAACTAGAAAAATTTAAATCTAAGTAATTATATTTTGGCAAACAAGTACAAAAGGAATTTGTAATGAACATAATCCAATTTGAAACCCAAGACCAGCAGCGCGCGATTGGCATTGTCGAAAATAATACTGTCAAACCAGTCAATCAGGTGACGACGGTTCGAGACTTAGCATTAATGGCAATCGAAAATAAGTTAAGCCTAGAGCAACAAATCGACCAGTTAGGGTTTGCCTCTGAGAACTATGACTACGCACAACTACTAGATAATCTACAGGTACTTGCGCCTTTAGATCATCCAGATACCGCGCATTGTTTTGTTTCAGGTACAGGTTTGACCCATCTAGGATCAGCGGCTACTCGTGACAAAATGCATCAGCAGAACGCGGCTGATACTGCCTCAGTGACCGATACCATGCGTATATTTCAGTTAGGTATTGAAGAAGGTAAACCTGCTGACGGTAAGGTAGGCGCACAACCTGAATGGTTTTACAAAGGAGACGGCTCTATTGTGGTTCGTCCTGGTGCAGAGCTACCGATGCCTCACTTTGCAGAAGATGGTGGCGAGGAACCTGAAATTGCAGGTCTATATGTGATCGGTCCAGACTCAAAACCCTATCGAATTGGCTTTGCTATGGGCAATGAATTTTCTGATCACATCATGGAACGTCGAAACTATTTGTATCTTGCCCATTCCAAATTACGTTTCTGTAGTTATGGCCCAGAGCTACGCACTGGTGAGCTACCAAAGCATTTGGTCGGTATCAGTCGCCTGCGCCGTGATGGTGACGTGATTTGGGAAAAAGAATTTTTATCAGGTGAAGACAATATGTGTCACAGCCTGACCAATCTTGAATACCACCATTTTAAATATCAGCAATTCTTAAAACCTGGTGATGTACATATTCATTATTTTGGTACGGCGACGCTGTCATTTGCAGACGGTATGCAAACCCAAGTCGGTGACGAATTCGAGATTGAGATGAAAGAATTCGGTCATTCTTTAAAAAATAAGATTGCACATACTCAACCTGAACTACCCACTGGTTCAGTTAAAACACTCTAAGGAGAATACTATGATTATCGGACATAATTTTATTGCAGGTCAACGCAGTGCGCTCGGTAGCAAAGTCTTAAAAAGTATTAATGCCAGCACAGGAGAAGCGTTGGCTTATGAGTTTCATCAAGCGACTGAAGAAGAAGTCAATCAGGCCTGCAAAGCCGCCAGTGAAGCCTTTAAAAGCTATCGTAATACGACCCCTGAACAGCGTGCATTATTTTTAGAAGCGATTGCCGATGAACTCGATGCGCTAGGACAAGACTTTATTGACGATATTTCAAAAGAGACCGCGCTACCGCTTGCACGCTTACAAGGCGAGCGTGGTCGTACTAGTGGTCAAATGCGTTTGTTTGCTAAAGTGCTTCGCCGCGGTGACTATTTAGGTGCTCGTATCGATACGGCACTACCTGAACGTGAGCCTATGCCACGTGTAGATTTGCGTCAAGTGAAGATAGGCGTCGGTCCGATTGCCGTATTTGGGGCAAGTAACTTTCCCTTAGCATTTTCGACAGCGGGTGGTGATACGGCTTCTGCGTTAGCGGCAGGCTGTCCTGTGATTGTCAAAGCCCATAGCGGACATATGGTAACGGCGGATCAAGTAGCACAAGCGATCGATAGAGCGGTTGCGAGCACCAATATGCCAAAAGGCGTGTTTAGTATGGTTTATGGTAATGGTGTCGGTGAAGCGCTAGTAAAACATCCCTTGATTCAAGCGGTTGGTTTTACGGGTTCACTAAAAGGTGGTCAAGCCTTAAGTGCGATGGCAGCCGATCGCCCTAACCCTATTCCAGTATTTGCAGAAATGAGTAGTATCAATCCGATGCTCATGCTGCCAGCTGCCTTAAAAAATCGTGGTGATAGCATTGCTCAGGACTTAGCAGACTCTGTCGTGATGGGCTGTGGACAGTTTTGTACCAATCCTGGTCTGATTATTGGAATTAAATCCCCTGAATACAGTCAATTCATTGAAAACTTAACTGACATTATGGGGGCTAAACCTGCACAAACCATGTTGAATGCGGGTACGCTAGAAAGCTACTCATCAGGTTTGGAAGATTTGATGACACATGAAGGGTTCCAGCATTTAGCAGGACAGCCTCAAAAGGGAGATCACGCGCAGCCGCAGCTGCTTAAGGCAGACGTAGAATTACTACTGGCAGGCAATCAGTTGTTACAAGAAGAGATTTTTGGTCCTGCGACCATAGTCATTGAAGTCAAAGATAAGGCACAGCTGATTCAAGCACTCAGTAGCATGAATGGCCAGCTGACAGCCGCTTTAATTGCTGATGAAGCTGATTTTGCTGAATTCGCAGATGTGGTACCTGTATTAGAAGAGAAAGCTGGACGCCTACTATTAAATGGTTATCCAACAGGCGTAGAAGTTTGTGAGGCAATGGTTCATGGCGGACCTTATCCTGCCACGTCTGATGCACGTGGCACGTCAGTCGGAACGCTGGCCATCGACCGTTATCTACGCCCTGTGTGTTATCAAAACTATCCACAAAGCTTATTGCCAGAAGCGTTGAAGGATGAAAATCCATTTAATATTTTAAGACTGATCAATGGTGAGATGACTCGAAATAAAATTTAATGCAAATAAAAAGAGACCATTAGATGGTCTCTTTTTTTATTTCACTAAGCAGAAGATACTTATATTAACAACCTTTGCTGAGATCCGTGCCTTTCCCAAACCTTGGGTAATTATTAACGACTCACAGACATAGCACAGGTAACATACTGGCAAGCCTTATTTATCATAAACTCTAAGCGGTAAGAAAGTAAACAGCAGATCTCTTATCCTGCTTTCTGACAATATTTTAAAGATCGTTTTGTAAATACAGTATAGCGTTTGGAGCCTACGTCAATTTGCTCTACTAGTTTGTTTATATCTGACATAGCAATTATTTGATTGTACGCAATACGGTTATTCCAATTCATAAGGCGACTTTTGTAAAAAATTTATTATTATTGGCAGCTATTATAAGTTTAATATTCAAAGTCGAGCTCCGTATTATTTCTTAACTAATGCATATACCATATTAGCGTCATCTAATTGTACTAAAGAAGCAAGTCTTGCTGATAAAGGGTCTTTATTCTCAATCGCAGTTAAAATAGCTTTATGCCTCGGTAATGAGAGCGTTTGTGAATTAAGCCTTAGTTGGCTAGTGACCTTAATGGATTGTTGTAAAGGTAATACCAACATTTTCGACATATATGCAAGTAAGTCATTATGCGTAGCTTTTGCAATGGCAAGATGAAAATTTATGTCAGGTTCTACAAATTCTTCTATATTAGCTGCCCTTTCCATTCCATCGTAGGCTTCTCTAATTTTTTCTATATCTTCATCCGTTGCCGTACTAGCGGCAATATAAGCTAATTCAGGCTCTAAAACACGTCGAACAGTCGATAGAGTTTTAACAAAATCAGTTTCTGGTGTTGTTTCTATCAGCCAAAAAAGCACGTCTGGATCTAATAAATGCCATTCCTCTTTTGGGCGAACGACTGTGCCAATTTTTGGGCGTGAATAAGTTAAGCCTTTTGAATTCAATACACGTATTGCTTCACGAGCAACTGGACGGCTAACCTGAAACTCATCGCATAATTCAGCAGCAGCTGGTAATTTTTCATTTTCAGGAAATTCACCAGAAACAATTTTTAAACCTAATTGTTGAACAATTAGTGCGTGCTGACTTTTACTCGGAATTGGATTTTTATAGTTGGCTGAACTCATAGTTTGCACTTATTCATAGTTGACGCTGATATGTTATAGAAGACCTTACGAATTAACAAGGTGAACCGCTTTTTGTGCATACGATTAGACACCTTCCAACTAACAATGCTACAGCCAAATTGAACCGCCCCGACTTTATCGGAGAGTGATTTGCTTGAGTCAGGCAGCGATGCCTGACAGGGTTAAATTATCATAATACCGCTTTTCAAAATCAAAAGGTGACACATAACCAATCGTACTATGCAGTCGTTTTTTGTTGAACCAATCTACCCACTCAAGGGTTGCTAGTTCAACATCGTTCACACCAGTCCAGTTCTGCTTTAAATAGTCAATTACCTCAGATTTATAGAGTCCATTGACCGTTTCAGCCAGTGCATTATCGTATGAATCGCCTGTTGTACCAACAGAAGCAATCACGCCAGAGTCCGTCATCTTATCGGTATAGCGAATAGATAAGTACTGAACCCCTCGATCACTATGATGAATCACGTCTTTGGGATTGTTTCTGTCTGCTATTGCTTGATTTAATGCTGCCATTACCATATCAGTGTTCATACGCTTTGATACTTTCCAGCCGACAATAGCGCGAGCAAATACATCGATGATAAAAGCGGTATAGACCCAGCCGCTCAATGTCTTGATATAAGTAAAATCTGCAACCCACAGCTGATTAGGACGATGGGCATTAAAGTTACGATTGACCAAGTCATCAGCACGCTTTTGGTCGTCACGGCTGTTGGTGGTTATCTTACCCTTACCGCGCCAGACACCTTGTAGGCCATGCTGGCTCATTAAACGCTCTACGGTACACCGAGCAACCTTTAACCCGTCAGCTTTCATCTGCTGCCAGACTTTGCGAGCGCCGTAGCGGCACTTGCTATTCTGCCAAATACGTCTAATCTCGCTGAGATAGTAGTCGTCATGCTGACTGCGCAGTGAACGCTTTTCAGGGCAGCACTCTAGGTCTTTAGCACGGTGATAGGTTGACGGGGCAATCGGTAGTACTCTACAAATCAGCTCGATCCCATAACTACATCTATAGTCATCAATAAACTGAACCATTACCAAGGTGTACGGTCGAGCTCCGCCTGGGCGAAAAAAGCAGCAGCCTTACGTATAATCTCATTGGCTTGCTTGAGTTCTCTATTCTCTCGTTCAAGTTCTTTGATACGCTCTTTGTCACTTTGAGCCTGCATTGAGGCGGGAATAGTTTGGTCTATGTGCTTTTTATGCCAGGATCGCAGTGTCTCAGGCGTACAGCCAATCTTTGACGCTATGGCTTGAATGGCTGACCATGTAGAAGGATAGTCGCTCGACGCTTCAATCAGCATGCGAACGGCGCGTTCTTTAATCTCAGAAGTGTAGGTTTGTCTTTTCATTGTCGTATTCTCTCAGAATGTTGAGTCTCCGACAATCCCGGGGCGGTTCAAATTGTAGTGGTCAACTAATTTTAGACACCTGATAAGAGGTTTTGATTAAAGTAACGTCTTTCTTTTTCAGCTGGTGGCAAATAATCATTAAAACTATGTGGTCTTACGGATTGATAGTAGCCCCAGATATAGTCAGTGATAGCACTCTTAGCCTCAAAGATATCCTCATAGCCATCCTTAGGCATCCATTCTGTCTTAAAGCTTCTAAAGAAGCGCTCAGTGGGTGCGTTGTCCCAGCAATTACCTTTTCGGCTCATACTTTGCTTCATGCCCTCACAACTAGACACAGATTCAGCGTATGCCTTGCTAGTGTAATGCGTTCCTTGATCTGAGTGAAACAAGACGCCACTGGGTTTAAGTCTCGTCTGATACGCCATCTGTAGTGCTTTAGTAGTCAGCGCACTGTCAGGTGAGTCTGAGACACTAAAGCCCATCACCCACCGTGCAAACAAATCTAATACTACCGCTAGGTAACACCAGCCGCTTTTGATGCGGACATAGGTCACATCACCCGTCCAGACTTGATTAGGTGCCGTTGGTCTAAAGTTTCGGTCTAAGAGGTTGTCATGTGTTTTATGCATCTGATCAGCATGCTTGTACTTGTGCGTCTTTTCCTGACAGCTTTTAAGTCCCATGCTTTTCATAAGGTTACCTGCTAAGTAGCGCGTCAACCTAATTCTGTGCTCGTTCCATAAGATGGGAACAATAGTACGAGTCCCAGCTGATTGCTTGGCGTCATTGAATATCAGGCGTATTAAGGCTTTTAATTTCACGCGTTCTATATCTATCGGCTTAGTCTGTATGCCATAGTAGTAGCTGCTTCTAACCACACCGAATAAGTCGCATAGCTTGCGCTTGCTCAAGCTTTTATCTTGCTCTACTAGCGTCTTTATTAGCGATAGACGTTCAGGCTGTCCGATGCCAGCAGAGCGGAAGCCTTTTTTAGGATATCTTTCTCCATCTTAAGCTGTCTAATTTCTCGTTCAAGCTCTTGAATGCGGCGCTGATCATCGGTTAGTGCTAGACCTTCGGTTGGTCGAATACCTTGTTTCTCTTTTTTATACTTGCGTAACCAGTTATCTAGGGTTGTAGTGGCATAATAAAATTGGACAGCGCATAAGAGGTTTATACTAACCCAAAGAAGGAAAACAGTATGACCAACAAACGCAATCAATATACCCGAGAATTCAAATTAGAAGCCATCAGCTTAGTCGTTGAACACAAACGTAAAATACCCGATGTGGCAAGCTCACTGGGCGTTGGCAAATCTACCTTGCAGAAATGGCTGACTCAGTACCGTCAAGAAATAAATGGCGAAGCACCTAAAGTCGGCAACGCCTTAACAGATGAGCAGCGAGAGCTCCAAGAACTGCGTAAACAGGTTAAACGGCTGACTATGGCGCGCGACATACTAAAAAAGGCTTCTGCTCTGCTGGCCTTGGACAGCCTGAACGGCTATCGTTAATCAGTCAGCTTGCAGAGCAAGACAAGCAGGTCAATAAAAGCCTTCTGTGCAAGCTGTTTGGCGTGATGAAGAGTAGTTACTACTATGGACTAAAGCCCAAGCCAATTAGCTTTGAAGCCGTCAAAACCAAAGCCTTAATACGCCAAATATTCAACGATTCAAAGCACTCAGCAGGCGCTCGTAGCATTACTGCCATATTAATGAATGAACACGGCATCAAGCTATCACGTTATATGACAGGTAAGCTCATGTCGCAGATGGGACTTCAAAGTCGTCAAATAAAAATGCATAAGTATAAGCACGCTGATAACACGCATAAAATCCATGGAAACCTATTGAACCGTAACTTTAGCCCAACAGCGCCCAATCAAGTCTGGACAGGTGGTGTGACCTATATTCGCATCAAAGGCGGCTGGTGTTATTTAGCTGTTGTTTTAGACTTGTATACCCGTCGTATTGTTGGCTTTGCTGTATCAGATTCCCCTGATAGCGTACTGACCGCTAAGGCGTTGCAGATGGCGTATCAGACGCGCTTAAAGCCAAGTGGCGTGTTGTTTCACTCTGATCAAGGCACCCATTACACCAGTAAGACATTCGCTGAATCCGTGGTCAGTTGTAATGGCATGACGCAAAGTATGAGCCGTCGCGGAAACTGTTGGGATAATGCCCCAACAGAACGATTCTTTAGAAGCTTTAAAATAGAATGGATGCCAAAGGGCGGTTATGAGGATATTACTGAAGCTAAGATCGCCATCAGTAATTATATTTGGGGCTATTATCAAAACGTGAGACCGCATACTTTCAACAATTATTTAACACCAGCTGAAAAAGAGAAACGCTACTTTAATAAAAACCTCTTATCAGCTGTCCTAAATTAGTTGACCACTACAAACATAGGGCTGTAAGTGTCGCATTTAGGTTTTCTAACTATGCTTTGTGCCATCTTCGTGTCCACTTGTTTTATCGTGGACACTAGACGCTATCTCGCACTTTCAAGTGTACGCTAAATGGAATGGTCGAATGCTTGGACTATAATGCATCTTTACTTATACTACCATTTACAAGGCGATTAATATTTAATGGGTTTTCATTCTTTAACGCATCGGGCAAGAGACTATGTGGCGTATTTTGATAGCATACGGGACGTAGGAAGCGTTCGATCGATCCTGTACCCACAGAAGTACCACGGGCATCACTGGTTGCAGGAAAAGGTCCACCATGTACCATCGCATCCGACACCTCTACTCCTGTAGGGTAACCATTAAACAATACTCGCCCTGCTTTTTTACTGAGTAAATCTAGCAGTTCGCCCGCTTCAACCAAATCTTCCTCATCAGCGATGATGGTCGCGGTAAGTTGTCCACCCAAAGCCGCAATTCCTTTAACAAGATTTTCTTCGCTACTTGTTTCAATTACAATGGATAACGCTCCAAATACTTCATGCTGTAAACGGGCATTCCCTGATAACAATAGAGATTCATCTGCTTTGAATAATTTAGCTTGTCCTTGGGATATTAGCTCAGCCGCTTTACCTGAAGACAGTAGTTTAAAGCCTTTTTCTTTAGTAAGATTTTCTACACCTTCATTATAGCTTTTGAGTGTGCCCTGATTGAGCATGACTTGGGGAGCTTCTTCAGTAGTGTATTCAGTTAAGTCGCTAATCAATTGATCAAATTCTGGGCTTTTAACACCCAATATCAATCCTGGTTTAGTGCAGAACTGTCCAGAACCCATATTAAAAGACCCGACTAACTCCTGTGCGATTTTTTTACCACGCGCTTTTAGAGCATTTGGTAAAACAATGACAGGGTTCACACTCGACATTTCAGCAAAGAAAGGTATGGGCTGAGGACGGTTTTGAGCAAGAGAAAATAATGCCATTCCGCCTTCAAGTGACCCAGTAAATCCTGCAGCTTGAATTGCTGGATGTTTAACAATGTCTGCACCAACTTTGCCACCAAAGAGCATGTTAAATGTGCCTTTTGGCATACCGCAGACATCAACAGCCTTTTGAATAGCCTCTCCAATCAGTTCTGCCGTCGCCATATGTCCTGAGTGAGCTTTAAAAACAACAGGGCAACCTGCTGCCAATGCGGCAGTAGTGTCGCCGCCAGCCGTAGAGAACGCTAAAGGAAAGTTACTTGCACCGAACACTACAACAGGACCAACACCTATTTTTTGTTGGCGCAAATCGACACGCGGCATTGGCTTACGGTCAGGTAGTGCGACGTCAATGCGTGCACCATACACGTCTCCACGGCGTAGGAGTTCTGCGAATAATCGTAACTGTCCGGTAATTCGCCCTGTCTCACCTTTCAAGCGTGCAATAGGTAGACCCGTTTCAATTGAGCTAACCTCTTGCAGGGTTGCACCTAGTGCTTCGACTTGGGTCGCTATTTCTTCTAAGAATTGTGCACGTTGTTCATGACTTGTTTTGTGGTAAGCTTCAAAAGCAGTAGCGGCAGCTGTGCAAGCGTTATCAACTTCTTGTAAGGTGGCCTGACTGAACAAATAACCCGTCGGCTCATAAGTGGTTGCATTAATGCTTTGTAAATCAGGTGAGTTAGTTGCTATGCGTTCGCCATTAATAAATTGTTTTCCATTGTTCATAAAGTACTCCAAATAATATTGAGTTGACCATAAATTAAATTGAATGAAGAAATTATAAGCAACTATAAGTTACTTATAATTTCTTAAAACTAGGAGATCTAAACGTTTTGCAATATCAAGTAATTTTTCACGCAATGAAGGATGTATTAATTTTAATACAGCTTTGACTATATATAATCTAATGGGAGTTACGGGGTAGATTACTGTTATGAGTAACATTAAAATATAATGTTGCAGGCTCAAGACACCCACCTGTAGAAAGCTGACCCACCATGCTTCTATAGATTTCCTGCCATGGAGTCTGGGATTTAGGAAAATTAGGCTTAGATTGTTTTTGTCTATCTTGCAATTCTTGTTCAGAAATCAGCACATCTACTTTCCGCAGATTTAGGTCTATTCGCAGTTTATCGTTAGTTTGTAGTAGAGAAATACCACCACCTACCGCAGATTCAGGAGACATATTTAAAATAGAAGGGCTAGCAGAAGTACCACTTTGTCTGCCATCACCCAAGCAAGGGAGTTCATCAATGCCTTGCTTGATTAATTTGGCAGGCGGCGCCATATTCACGACCTCAGCACTGCCTGGATAACCTACTGTACCGTTGCCTCGAATGACTAGAATGCAGTTTTCATCAATATCTAGGCTTGGATCATTGATCCTTGAATGATAATCTTCAGGTCCCTCAAAAACGATAGCCCGTGCCTCAAATGAATTTTCTTCACCAGGCTTAGATAGATAAGTTTTTTGGAATTTCTCACCTACAACTGACATTTTAATAATGGCATTATCAAAAAAGTTGCCACTCAAAACAATAAATCCTGCTCTTGACTTAAGGGGATTATCATAAGAATAAATAACATCGGGATTAGTATTAGGAAATTTAACGAGATTTTTCCCCATAGTTTCGCCTGTAACGGTAAGACAGTCTGTATGGATTTTCCCTGCTTTGGATAACTCATTCATAACAGCAGGGACACCACCTGCTCTGTGGAAATCTTCGCCTAAATATTTTCCTGCAGGCATACAGTTAACGAGTAATGGAATATGCTCACCTATACTTTGCCAATCCTCTAACTTTAAATCGATGCCAATATGCCGTGCAATTGCAATTAAATGTGGAGGACAATTACTAGATGCGCCAAGCGCTGAGGACACAACAATAGCATTTTCAAATGCTTGTTTGGTCATAATCTTGGAAGGTCTTAGATCCTCTTTGACCATATCAACGATGCGCTTACCTGTCTTATAAGCCATCTGTGCCCGCTCTTGGTACGGTGCAGGAATACTGGCACAGCTTGGTAAGGACATTCCCAATGTTTCTGCTATGGCATTCATGGATAAAGCGGTACCCATAGTGTTACAGTGCCCAATTGAAGGAGAAGCCGAAGTAGTCATTTCCATAAAGTCTTCATAATCAATTTCGCCGGCTGCTAATAGGTTACGAGCATGCCACAGTACTGTACCTGAACCGATTAAATCTCCTTTGTAATAGCCATTAAGCATAGGCCCTCCCGAGAATACAATCGAGGGCAAATCTGTTGTACCTGCTGCCATTAAACAAGCAGGTGTTGTTTTATCACAACCTGTGGTTAAGACTACACCATCTAAAGGATAGCCATGCAAAATCTCTACTAGACCTAAATAAGCAAGGTTTCTGTCCAATGCAGCTGTGGGTCGCCTGGTTTGTTCAGCTATGGGATGGACAGGAAACTCCATAGGTATACCACCTGCATCACGAATTCCATCTTTGATACGTTCTGCTAAAACTTTATGATGGCGATTGCAAGGGGTTAGGTCGCTGCCTGTTTGAGCAATCCCGATAATAGGGCGGTCTGACTGAAGCTCTTCTCTAGTTAACCCATAGTTCATGTATCTTTCCACATATAAGGCGGTCATATCTGGATGAGAAGGCTCGTTGAACCATTGTTTACTTCGCAAAAAAACATTGTCTTTTTTATTTGTCATATAAATTCCTTAAGAGATAGATTCTTATTAACACACTATTGTGAATTAGTTTTTCAGGCTATCTATTAATGAAAGCAAACCAAAATTCCACTTAGGAGCTTTATCGCTGGTTGTTACAATGTTTCGTAGTGTGCCAAGTTTTGGGGTGTGAATTTTTACTATATCGTTTATTTTGTGCGTGAATCCTGCACCTACTTTATCTCTATCTTGTGTAGGAGCAAAAAGTGTTCCTAGAAATAATACAAAACCATCTGGATACTGATGATTTTCATTTAATGTTTGCTGCACTAAATCTTCAGGGTCACGACTAATCTCAGTCATCGAACTTTCGCCTGTCAGTATGTAACCTTCACTACCTTCTATTTCTAGCTCAACGTTAGATTCTCTAACGTCATCTAGTGAAAAACTGTCATCAAATAGGCGAATAAACGGACCTAAGGCACACGAAGCATTATTATCTTTGGCCTTACTTAACAGCAAAGCACTTCTGCCTTCAAAATCTCGTAAATTTACATCATTACCTAAGGTCGCCCCTTGGATTTTCCCTACACTATTCACTACTAATACAATTTCTGGTTCCGGATTATTCCATTCAGATTTAGTGTTAATACCAATATATTGCCCAACCCCTACCGATGACAGGGTGGCAGCTTTGGTAAAGATCTCAGCATCCACTCCAATACCGACCTCTAAATACTGTGACCACATGTTATGATTAATAAGGTGTTCTTTTAACTTTTGAGCTTGTTCTGAGCCGGGAACAATATCTTTTAAATTATTTCCTATGACTTCGGTTACCATATTGCGAATATCTTTAGCTTTAGCAGCATCGCCTCCTGCTTTTTCTTCTATAACGCGTTCAAGCATACTACTAGCAAAAGTTACACCTGCTGCTTTTATGACTTGTAAGTCTATGGGTGATAAGAAATAAAATTTATCGTTTTCTATCGCATTACAGTGGGTATTGTCTAATAACTCATCTATTGTTCCTAACACTTCACCCGTTAGGTTAGTAAGAATTCTGGCAGGTGAAGTATTCTCCAACAGTTGGGCTATTGTGGAAAAATGCGACGATATGTCCATAACTTCATTATTTTTTAGCAAAACAGGCACAGGTTTATTTTTGTCAGCTCGCCAAACCCGTCCAATAAGACACCCTTGTTGTCCATCTGTAGGCAAGGTGTTCATTGTATTTAGTTGCATATTCATAGTAAAAATTCCCTTTAAATGAATAAAAATATAATTTATAAGTGATTCATCTTTTTTATGTGTTTAATCAAGGCAGAATGGTCTAGCTCTCCCCATCCTTCTTGTACCATCTGTTCAAATAACGTATCTACCAACGCCAAGACTGGTAAACTAAGATTAAGGCTTTTAGCATAATTGACTGCAGTGTGTGTATCCTTTAGTTGCCATTTTGCATACCCTCCTGGTTTAAAATCTTCGTTAATCATACGTTTTCCATGCTGCTGTAGAATTAATGAATCCGCGAACCCCCCTGCTAATGCTGATAGCATTTTTTCAGGGTTAGCTCCACCTTGCTTTGCTAACACTAGACCTTCACTAACGGCAGCAATAGTAGTAGCAACAATGATCTGATTGACAAGTTTGGCTAATTGTCCCGTACCAGATGGCCCAACATGTATGGGTCTACCCATAGCGGCTAATACGTCAAAAGCCGACTGATATGCAACTTCCTCACCGCCAGCCATAATAGCTAAATTTCCAGTAATTGCCCCCTGCTCACCACCTGAAACAGGGGCATCCAAATAATCAATTCCTTTTTCATAACATTTTCTAGACTGAACTTGAGCGGTTTCGACTGGAATTGAGCTCATGACTATGACGCTGCTAGATGGGTTCAAGTCATTAATTAATCCATATTCACCAAATAGCATATCATCACAAGTTTGACCATCACTTAGCATAAGAATAAGCACATCTACCTGCCTTGCTAGTTCTTGTGGCGACTCAACGATGTTAGCCCCTTGCTTCTCTAACAATTCAAGTTTGTCTTTAGAACGATTCCAAACTTGGAGGGGAAATCCAGCATTGAGTATATTCAATGCCATTGGAAGTCCCATAACCCCTGTACCGATAAAACCTATTTTTTTCATAATTAGCCGTTTTAAATCTGTTTTGTTAGTTTCATAATTGATTATATTTATGCTAAAGCAGTCGGATTATCTTCTATGTGAGCTCGAATAATATCTTCAAAGTTTTTGTCTGCTTCAAATCCCAAAGATTTTGCATAGGCTGCTTCAATTTGAATAGGCCAACTTTTAACAATCTTTTCGATATTGGCATCATGCTGCCACTCAATTAAACTGAGACACTCTTTACCTGCAATCTTCTCTAATGATTCCAGCATTTCATTGATACTAACAGTTAACCCAGGCAAAGAAATAATCCGCTCATTCCCCAAATCTTTGTGAGAAATCTGGGCTGCCAGAAGCATTGAGGAGATACATTGTCTTGGGGACATGATAAAAACTTGGGTCTCTCTATTGACAGGGCATATCGCTTTTTCGTTGTTAAGTGGTTCTCTAATAATTGAACTGAAGAATGTCGAGGCAGCACGATTTGGTTTACCAGGTCGCACAACAATCGTTGGTAGTCGCAGAACTCGTCCATCAATATAACCTTTTCGTGAATAATCACAGACTAAGAGTTCGCCCACGGCTTTTTGCATTCCATAAGAAGAGCTTGGGGTAACTGCTGTAGTGTCGGTTACTACATCGGGTAGGTTACCGCCAAATACAGCACAGCCACTTGCATAAATAAATTTAACTGGTTTACTAGAAGTGTTTAACCGCAATATTTCTAACAAATTAATTAAGCCATATAAATTTATACTCATACCTAATTCAAAATCTTCTTCTGCAGCAGAACTGACTACTGCCGCTAAATGCCAAATAATATCAACGTCTTGAATGAGCTTTTGAAGTAGGGGTTTATCACTAATATCACCCAGTACCACTTCTACTTTATCATCTGTGGGAACACCTTCACCTGCAAAGCAATCGAACAAGGTAATTTTACTAATTTTATGTGTTTCACCATTTTTTAAAGTAAGACTTCCCTTTTTTAATAACGTTTTAGCAATTTCTTTACCAACGAAACCAGTACCACCTGTAATTAAAATATTCATAACTGAATCCTTTGTCTGTAATTAATGTAAAAAATAAAAATAATTAATCAAAATAATCAAGAAGCAATTTTTTTTAGTTCTGATAAACCTGATGATTTAGTAGCAGTGTTTTTTTCCATCTTGATATACATAAAGTATGTCATGATTAGCCCAAATATCATTATACCCGTGAGGAAATAGAGACCTGAGGACATAGTCCCTGTAGATTCCTTTAACAACCCGATCATAAATGGCCCAACATAGCCACCTAAGTTGCCAAAAGCATTGATTATGGCAATACCCGCAGCCGCACTTAAACCTGTTAGAAAACGTCCTGGTATTGTCCAAAATACAGCGATACCTGTAAATAACGCGAAAGCTACAGCAGAAAGTCCAATTAGTTGTAATACAGGTGAATTAAACCAAGCACTTGAGAACATGCCAATAGCACCGACTATATAAAGAAATGCCATATGTCCATAGCGATCGTTTAGGCGTTCAACACTACGAGGAATGACTAATAAGCCAATGATTGCAAAAATATAAGGAACGCTTGTTAAAAGTCCAATTTGAAAGTCGCTATTACCACCAAATTTTTGGATGATAGTTGGTAGCCAAAGGCCTATACCATACACACAAAGTGGCAAAGGTAGGAAATAAAGTGCAAGCATAAGTACTCTTTTGTCTTTTAGAGCATGTAACGGATTGGCATGGGTAGTTTGCTTATACTCAGTTTGATCTTGAAGCAACTGATTTTTTAACCAGCTTTTCTGCTCATCTGATAGCCATTTAACAGTATTGATATCATCAGGTAGATAGCGATAAGTAGGTAATGCAAGCAACACTGCAGGTAAACCAACTAAGATAAATATCCATTGCCAACCATGTAAGTTTGCAATGCCATCCATACCTAGTAACGCTCCTAGAAGTGGACCCGCTATGACTAAGGCTAGGGGCTGGGCAAGAACAAAGTACCCCATGACCTTTGAACGATGGCGTATGGGATACCATAAGGTGATTAAATAAAGAACACCTGGGAAAAATCCTGCTTCTGCAGCGCCAAGTAAAAATCTAAGTGCGTAAAAACTCTTTGGTCCTTGAGTAAGGGCCATTGCCATAGTAATTAAACCCCATGTCAATAGAATACGCGTGAACCATTTGCGTGCACCGAACTTAGCTAACATCAAGTTACTTGGGACTTCAAAGATAAAATAACCAATAAAGAACAGACCCGCCCCAAGCCCGTAGGCTGCATCACTAAGGCCTACATCAGCATTCATATACAGTTTTGCGAATCCAACTGCACCACGGTCAATATAAGCAATAATATAAAGAACTATTAGTGCAGGAATTAATTTATAGGTGATTTTCTTAATAGTATCTTTTTCAAAATCCATAATAGACTCCACTTTCCATGTGATGATAGGTTCCACTTTCCATGTGGTTAAATTTAAGTAAGAAGAGAAACATATAAAGTTTCTATATACCTAAATGATCTTGAGGAAATAAATAGTATTACTATTAAATAATTATGTCAATACAATCCGAACATTATTTTAGTATTCATTTAACAGAGACAGACTAGCACACTAAGCAGAGAAAACTCTTTAAGTTATTAAAATAAAAGGATATATGGTAGTGTAAACATGAATATAGACACGATAATGCTGACTTTTCCTTTACCACAAAGGAAGTCTTTATTTTATATAGTAAACCTATTAATAGACTGACTAAATTTATCCAGTCTATTAATAACTTATTTGAGCTTATGGCTGGCCCGAGCATTCTTTGTAAAGAGGTCTCACAATCGATTAAGCAAAGTATGAGCATTTGCAAGGTAGTGAACCGCCCCGGGATTGTCGGAGACTCAACATTCTGAGAGAATACGACAATGAAAAGACAAACCTACACTTCTGAGATTAAAGAACGCGCCGTTCGCATGCTGATTGAAGCGTCGAGCGACTATCCTTCTACATGGTCAGCCATTCAAGCCATAGCGTCAAAGATTGGCTGTACGCCTGAGACACTGCGATCCTGGCATAAAAAGCACATAGACCAAACTATTCCCGCCTCAATGCAGGCTCAAAGTGACAAAGAGCGTATCAAAGAACTTGAACGAGAGAATAGAGAACTCAAGCAAGCCAATGAGATTATACGTAAGGCTGCTGCTTTTTTCGCCCAGGCGGAGCTCGACCGTACACCTTGGTAATGGTTCAGTTTATTGATGACTATAGATGTAGTTATGGGATCGAGCTGATTTGTAGAGTACTACCGATTGCCCCGTCAACCTATCACCGTGCTAAAGACCTAGAGTGCTGCCCTGAAAAGCGTTCACTGCGCAGTCAGCATGACGACTACTATCTCAGCGAGATTAGACGTATTTGGCAGAATAGCAAGTGCCGCTACGGCGCTCGCAAAGTCTGGCAGCAGATGAAAGCTGACGGGTTAAAGGTTGCTCGGTGTACCGTAGAGCGTTTAATGAGCCAGCATGGCCTACAAGGTGTCTGGCGCGGTAAGGGTAAGATAACCACCAACAGCCGTGACGACCAAAAGCGTGCTGATGACTTGGTCAATCGTAACTTTAATGCCCATCGTCCTAATCAGCTGTGGGTTGCAGATTTTACTTATATCAAGACATTGAGCGGCTGGGTCTATACCGCTTTTATCATCGATGTATTTGCTCGCGCTATTGTCGGCTGGAAAGTATCAAAGCGTATGAACACTGATATGGTAATGGCAGCATTAAATCAAGCAATAGCAGACAGAAACAATCCCAAAGACGTGATTCATCATAGTGATCGAGGGGTTCAGTACTTATCTATTCGCTATACCGATAAGATGACGGACTCTGGCGTGATTGCTTCTGTTGGTACAACAGGCGATTCATACGATAATGCACTGGCTGAAACGGTCAATGGACTCTATAAATCTGAGGTAATTGACTATTTAAAGCAGAACTGGACTGGTGTGAACGATGTTGAACTAGCAACCCTTGAGTGGGTAGATTGGTTCAACAAAAAACGACTGCATAGTACGATTGGTTATGTGTCACCTTTTGATTTTGAAAAGCGGTATTATGATAATTTAACCCTGTCAGGCATCGCTGCCTGACTCAAGCAAATCACTCTCCGATAAAGTCGGGGCGGTTCAAACCAAATCGTGAATGAAATTAAAAAGAAAGGCTCAAGTGTTGAACGCGTTTTACAGATAGTAGAAGTTTTGGCAAGTTCGCCAAGACCTATGAGTGTGAGCGATTTAGCAGAAACGTTAGATGTGCCAATACCTAGTATGTATCGCCTACTAGATCAGCTAAAAAATCTTGGATTCGTTCAATTAGATTTATTTGGAAAAGTAAGATGTGGAGAACGGACGCACAAACTGATTATGAAGTTGTGGCAAAACACTGATTACAAATTAGAAAGAATGGCAATATTACAGGAACTCTCATCAAAAATAGGAGAAACCGTGGGTATTTCGATCATACAAGACCTAAATGTGGTTTGTATAGATCGAGTATTATCTGACTGGCCACTCCAACTTTACTTGCCAACAGGTACTCATATACCAGTTTGGGGCAGTTCAAGTGGTAAACTATTCCTGTCACAACTATCAGATGAGAAGTGCGAACGTCTTGTCAATAAAATGTCGTTAGATACTGCGGCTAGTTACAACCAAACTGATAAAAATCAGCTGATGGAGGCAATAATCAAAACGCGAGATACTAAAATTGGTGTGGATGATGAAGGATTTATTCCAGGTTTGGTGGCTTGTGCGGTTATCATTCCTAACAATGAAGATAAAGGATTTGCCACATTGTTTACTCAATGTCCTGTGAAGAAAAATACTTTAGAAGGTTTATTAAACCATGTGCCTATAATGCGAGAAGCCGCACAAGAATTATCAATCATTTTCAATAAAGATGATTGATAAGGGTAATCGGGATAAAACAAGAAAGGCGGAGGGGATCCCATAGTGACTGTTGATAGCACAGGACAGTTGCGCTTTAATTTAAGCTTTGTGTTCCTACTAATTCTGGTAATTGTTGTAATAGCCATTCTCGAAATTTAGTCACGCTTGCGGACGTGCGATGTTGTCCTAAAGGTTCTAACATATAGAAGTTTTCTGAAGTGCGTAAAACGGTATCTATTGGACGAACCAGAGCGCCACTTTTTAAATAATCATCTACAAGAGAACCCCAGGCTAACGCAATCCCTTGACCGTTAATAGCGGCTTGAAGCAGCATTGTATAATTATTTATATTTACTTTATTTTTGGGGGTAATAGTAGGATGCCCGACCTCATTAAACCACTCTGGCCAAGTCATCCAATCCTTATGTGCTTCATCAAGATTTAATAGTGTTCCACTAAATATTTTTTCTAGGGATCTGTCGTTACTGAATTGTTTTAAGTAACTTGGACTACAAACTGGAAAAACCTCTTCTGGAAATAATGGCGTAACTTTCATTTCTACAGGTGGCACTCGACAGTAAAACAATGCCACGTCACAATCCATACTATGTAAATCCACAATATTATCAGTGGCCAATATCCTTAAATCTATTCCTTCTTCTTGCTGGAATGGTGCAACCTTAGGTAAAAGCCAAAGTGCTGCCATAGCATGTGTTGTTGCTACTGTCACCTGACGATCGCCGCGCCATTTTTTAATGTCTCCCGTTGCTTGGGCAATATTAAGAAGCGCGCCATATATACTTTGATAGTATTGTAAACCTGTCGGTGTTAAAGATATTTTTCGGTTTGCTCGAAAAAACAACTCCTTACCCAAATATTCTTCTAGAAGACGTATCTGACGACTAACAGCACCCTGTGTGACATTTAATTCCTCTGCCGCCTGTGTAAAACTTTGATGCCGTGCTGCTACCTCAAATACTACAATACTATTCATAGGTGGTAATGGCTTGATTTTCATAGAGCTCCCTAGTTGTCTTACGTGGCTAACCTATTTAGCAGTGTAAGACAAAACCAATGTAAGTAGCAAAAAAACTGGCGCATTTTTAGATAAGTGGCTATAAATGCATAGTAAGAAGCAGGATTATAAGTACGTAAAAAGCCCTATGAAACTTTTAGTTCAAAGGGCTAATGTGAGAACGAAACTATCGTTTTGAGGATTTATACTAATCCATGTAATTGCTTCCAGTTACCAGGATGGACAACGTAACCGAATAAGGCATGACCAGCATAGATCAGTTCTGTTCCTTCAGGAATCCAAAGCAACTGTCCTGGACGGACCTCGTATTTTTGACCATTAGCCGTTAATTCAAAGCAGCCTTCTATGACAAAAATCACTTCGTCATAGAGAACTTGCCAAGACACTTCTGCACCTTCCCAACGCGCAAAACCTATTCCTATATTGGGAGAGATCTCAGGTGTCAATGCTCTTGCAACATATGCCATGCCTGGAGAGTCACCGCGTACACTAAAGTCTAAGTTCTTACTATCGATTAGTCTAACTTCACTCATCATTTTATCCTAAGAATTTCTAAAGCTCGCTGCGACTTTGCCACTTGGCGAGATTGATTCGAAACTTTACCCCTAATCCCAAAAGCGGCTCTGGTGGATTTAGATTTGGCATACCAGTAACATATTGAATGTCAGCTAAGTTTTGGGAGTCCGCTCCAACCACAAGATCAGCCATTAAGGTTCCAGAGATTGTACCCCATGCTGCACCAACGCCATTATCACAAGCGCTTGCATAGATGCCATCTTCTAACTGTCCAAAGAAATTGGTAAAGTTGCGTGAAATTGCATATATCCCTCCCCATGTATGGGTTAAAGGCACATCTGCTAAATCAGGATAACGTGCTAAGAAGGCTCTTCGATGGTCGGTCTGAACCCATTGCCGTGTCTCATTCCCTATACTCTTTCCATATTTTGGTACATGCTTATAAGTATTACGAATGAGAATGCGGCGATCAGCAGTCATGCGTAATGTTGTTCCTGCATGATCGGCAGGTGTTAACCCCCAGTCTAGCTCACCTTTATATCTTTTCATCTCCTCATCAGTTAATGGACGAGTCCAACTGGCAAACGTCATTACAGGTAATAAACGATTTTTGAGATAGCCAAATTCTTTTGTAAAAATACTGGTGGCTAACAATACTTTAGGAGTGATAATCGTGCCATGATCGCCGTGAAGTATCCATTTTCCATCTGACTTCTGTAAATCTCGAATAGGCGATTCTTCAAGCAGTTCGATGTTTTTTGGTAGATTTTTACCCATACCCTGAACCAAAGCAGCAGGCTGCATGAGGTAGGACCCAGGGGTGAAAATAGCACGACTATAATAGTTGGTTCCAAGAACCTTAGTGAGCTCTTCTTTTTCTACCCAGCGATAAGTCTCACCCAAGTTCTTCATTAACTGTTCAAAATGATTGAGGTGTGCTTCCCCGCGCGACCCGACTGCACCTTGATATTTACCAGCAGCTGACCATTGACAATCAATGTTGTACTTATCTACCAATCCTTGTAACTGCGCTATTGCTGTTCTATTCAAGCCTAACAGTTTTTGCTTAAGTTCAGGATCAGGGTGCTCTAGTGAAAATTTATGTGGTAAATCTATAACGAAGCCAGAGTTGCGTCCTGAGGCGCCTTCTGCTACACGTTGGGCATCCACTAAAATAATACGAGCATTTGGTTTCAGCTCAGCCAGTCGTCTTGCAGCCGCCAGTCCAGCAAATCCAGCTCCAATAATTGCGTAGTCCGCTTTTTGGGTAGCCGCTAACTTTGTTGCGGGTTCTGCTGGAGGTAGAACTGAATACCAGCCGCAGCTTTTATCATCGTTGGGTAAATTAATCATCGTGATTCCTTTAAGCGGCTGCTTTATTGAGACTTAATTTTTCAAGCCATTGATTACGTTGACCTTGCAAGGTAGCACCAAGTAATGCAAACCCTCTCAAAGCGCCTGTCGTATCATAGAAACCTGCTGCCAGCTCCTGCCCATGCTGCTCAATGCGCCAATCACCCTCTCCAACGCTCGGTAATATGCTCAACGGCAAGATAGGTGTTTTTACTATGACAGGGGTTGCTTTGAGTGTGGCGGGTGTCGGCTTTCCTAATAGACTGTTCACTAAAGACGGTATGGCTTGGTTAATAGGATTGATATACGGTGCCCAATCCCCATCCACTTCAGCACAGTCACCTAATGCATAGATCGAAGGGTCGTTACTACGATGATTTAGATCAGTCTGAACACCTCGTCCCGTTATTAAACCTGCTGATTGAGCTAGAGCAATATTTGGCCTTAAACCCACTGCACTAAGCACTAAATCCGTCTCAATACACTGCCCATCTTGTAGACTTAATTGATAACGATCATTATGGGTTTCAACAGAGCGGATACTGTTTGCTAGTTTCCATTCAACACCAATGTCGCTCAAAGCTTGTTGCAACGCAGACCCTAACGGTTGCGGGATTAGCCTACTCATAGGCCATTCGCCTAACCCGACAACAGTGACATTTACGCCGTGAGCCGCCAAATCATTAGCAAACTCGCAACCAATCAGACCATCACCTAAAATAGTGACATGTTTTTTATCTGTTAATCTAGAACGGAAGTTTTTGTAATCTGCCAAATCATTCACGCTAAAAAGAGCAGATTGCTCGCCTTCTACTGGAACGATAATGGGTGTAGCACCAGTCGCTAACACTAGACGGCCATAGGTATACTCACCTATAGTCGTGTAAAGCCGTTTATGGAGGCGGTCGATTCGTTCAATTCGAGTATGTGCATACACGCGAATGTTTAACCGTCGCTCCCAACTCAGGGCAGACTCTCTCACCAAGTCCGCAGAGCTTTTGCCTAAAGCTAGCGCATTAGATAAAGCAGGCTTGCTATAAACCGATCCATCATCAGCAGTAAACAAGGTAATAGACAAATCTGGAGACTGGCTACGCAATGCTGACGCCAACTGATAGCCTGCATGTCCACTTCCAATGATTACTACAGGTTCAATATCGTCTTCAACGACAGGAGCTTCGATATTTTCATCATCTTCGTCTGTAATTTCTAACATTTCAAAATCAGCTTTTGTCACCTGACAATCGGGACATAACCAATCTTCGGGGATGTCTTCCCATTTCGTACCTGGCGCGATTCCATCAGCAGGCCATCCTTTAGCCTCGTCATAGACCCATCCACAGACAATACATAACCATTTTTTCATCTTGTCTACTCCTTTTTATACTATTACTACGTGTTATGTCTCAGACGAATACCAATGTTACGTGTCTGAACATAACTGTAGATGGCTTCCTGCCCTTTTTCACGACCAAAACCTGATAATCCAACACCGCCAAACGGTGTTTCGATGCCACCAGCGAACCATTCATTAATAAATATCTGCCCTGCAATTAGTTTATTTGCAACACGTAACGTCTGACTTAGACCCTCACCAAACACACCAGCGACCAAACCAAAATCTGTTCCGTTAGCCATCTCAATCGCTTGTTCTTCATCATTAAATGGCATAATTACTAAGACAGGACCAAAGACTTCTTGCTGCGCGATACTCATCTCATGGCTGGCTTCGATAATCGTTGGTGATACAAAATAGCCATCCAAATCGGGCGCATTTCCACCTGTCAAGATTGCAGCGCCTTCTTGACGGGCTGATTCAATCATTTGTAAAATTTGTTGCTGTTGATTTTTAGAAACGACGGGGGTTAAATCTGGATTGTATTCACCTATTCCGATACTTAAACCTTGCGCCAAATCTACAACTGCTTTCTTTACTTCCTCATAACGACTATGGTGCACTAACAAGCGTGACATGGCTGAGCATACCTGCCCAGCGTTATAAAAGATGCCAGATTTCACACTGCTAAGTAGTGTGTCTAAATCCACATCTGCCAACGCAATTGCTGCAGATTTTCCGCCTAATTCCATAACTGAAGGTGTTGCCCGCTCAGCCGCATCTTTGAGAATGCGTTGACCTGTGGGAACTGAGCCTGTAAATACAATTTGATCGGTTTCTGAATGCTTGACTAAGTGCGTACCAATCTCCGATCCTTTACCACATAGCAAGTGCACGGCTCCTTGCGGAAAACCAGCTTTATCAATCGCTTTAAACAATAAAGTCATAGCAATGGGAGAAATCTCAGGAGATTTGACTACCACTGCATTTCCTGCTGCCAAAGCTGGCGCTAAAGAACGGGCACATATGGATACTGGAAAATTCCAAGGTACGATCTGTACTGATACACCCATTGGTTGGTATTGAGTAAAATTGATATAGTCTTTGCCTAAAGGAACAGAAATACCTTCGATTTTGTCTGCGATTCCAGCGTAATACTCAAAATAACGAGCCGCTTCAATAAACTCATCGCGAGCTGTATTCAAGTTTTTACCATTCTCCAAGCACAGCACCAGCGCTGCCTCTTCAGTAATTTTACGAATCTCTTCGGCAGCTTTTAGCATCCAAGTCAGACGCTGTGCAGGTCTTACATCAGTTAATAGACCTTGATTGACACAACGCCTTGCAGACGTCATTGCTAGGTTGGCATCTTCGATATCAGCTTGAGCAATGGTGGCGTATGCCTCACCTGTGCTAGGATTCATGATCGTCAGCTGACGGGACGAATCCCGCCATTGATTATCAATATAATTAAGATAATGTTGCACTATGCCGCCCCTTCTAATGCACTTTTGGCTTGAGTAGCTAGCCACTTTTGAAAGAAGTGAGTTGGCAGATCCATCTCAGGTGAAAATACACCACCACCAAACCCAGGAGAATGACGACCTTTTTGTAAACCCTCAACCGCTGTAATATCCTCACCGAACACCACACGCCAAGATTCCAATGTTGCCGTACGGCAAGCAGCATAAACATCTTTAGTGGATTCCTCACTCACAAAATACAGACGTAGTTTTTCAGTCGTCTTTTCAGCACTGATTGGATCAATCATCATGGCAAATACGTGGTCAGCTTGAATCCCCAATAATACGTTTGGAAACAAAGCCACATATTCAGCGTGATTCAATTTATCTTCTGGCCAGCTTGGGAATTTAGGTAAGTGAGTTCCTTGGCTGTCAGACAAATTGTATTTATAACTACCTTGACCTGCAAAACGATCTTCAAACATGATGTTGTAATGATCTTCCAACTTGGAATACGTATTTAATGCAGGATGTACCCATGGTAAATGATAGGCTTCACAATAGTTCTCAACGGTAAGCTTCCAGTTGCTATCGACTTCAATCTCTAAACCTTCATTCATATTGACGCGATGGATCTGATCTAAACCATTCTCACCCCAAAAAGGTTTCCAGCGCTGCAATAAAGGTTCGATATGCTCTTCAAACGGTGCTGCATCCCCTGATATGTTTACAAAGACCATATCCATCCAAACACTAGAACGTAATGCGCGTAAACCATGGTCTTCGCATTTAAAACGCTCATCTTTATGTTTACCTATACCACCTACATGTGGCGTACCCTTAAGGTTGCCATCTAGATCATAACTCCAAGAATGATACTGGCAACGGATAACACCTTGAACTACCCCTTCTTCATGAACCAATTTCATGCCACGGTGACTACAGACGTTGTGAAAGACCTGTACTTGGCCTTCACGATTACGCATCATAAGCAATGGTAATCCCATAAACTCAACAGGTTTAATATAGCCGTTTTTGACAAGATCAGAGGCAAATCCAACACAGACCCAAGTTTTACTTAAAATATTATCGCGCTCAAAATTGAAATAATCCTCACTGACATAGGCCAAATTCGGCATACCATGAGCTTCAGTAATTGGATTGAGAACGTTGTCTACTTGCTGTATTGAAATGAGATTTTGGCGGGTATTTTTCATATTAACTCTCTCCATAGATTTGAATGACGCATGACTTCCGTGCGCTGGCTTTAGCCACTCATGAGCACTAAGTGGTGCTTAATAGAGATTCTGCTAGATACTACGGAAATTGACAAACGACTTTTTTACTAGATATCCATGAGTTTTTGTCATACATTTTACAAACATTCTTTATAGTAAATATAGACTATTGTTTTCTATTAATAAAACTCATCTATCTATGATAATAAATAGTTTGAAAGGGACTGGTACATAGCACTACTCTGAATAAACCAAGTATACAGCTGGCTATGGAAATCTAGCTGTCGTAACGCATTCAAGGAGTGATCATGCTAGCTACATCAGGCATTTTTAAAGGATTAAATCCAACCATAACGGTTGTCTCAAAAGTGTTGGTTATTGCTTTTGTATTGTTCTGTGCGCTCCAAGCGGAGCAGGCAGGTGTGGCTTTTGAAAGCTTTTCAACCATGCTGTTACAAAACTTTAAGTGGTTTTATATTTTTCTGATGACAGGTGTTGTCGCCTTTCTGTTTTTTGTGATGTTCAGTCGCCTTGGACATATACGCTTAGGTAAAGACGATGAGGAACCAGAGTTCACTTTTATCAGTTGGATCTCTATGTTGTTTTCTGGTGGTATGGGAGTCGGTTTGGTTTTTTGGTCTGCTGCAGAACCTATCTATCATTATATGAGTAATCCTTTCGCTGCTAACCTGAGTGATGAGTCTGCAAGTATGGCCATGCAGCTCACTTTCTTTCACTGGGGTTTACACCCATGGGCAATATTTTGTATCACAGCCTTAGCATTGGCTTATTTTAGCTATCGAAAAGGGTTGCCTTTCAGCTTACGTTCTATCCTGTATCCAGTCATTGGAGACCGTATTTACGGACCCATTGGACACACGATTGATATTTTTACTATCGTCATTACAGCGTTTGGTATTGCCCAATCTCTCGGTATGAGTGCGCTCCAAATTAATACTGGTTTGAGCCAAGTGTTTGGTATAGAGAACGGCCTATCTAATCAGCTTCTTTTATTAGGTGTACTTTGTACGATTGCGACTTATTCTGCAGTCACGGGTGTCAACAAGGGAATGAAATACTTATCCAACCTTAATATGCTTTTAGCACTCTCTCTGATTGTTATTCTTATCATCATCGGTCCAACTCGCTATATACTACATACGCTCCTTGAAACCACTGGAAACTACACTCAAAATATCGTAGGCATGAGTTTATGGAGTGATGCACAAAAAGATTCAGGGTGGCAAAATTGGTGGACAGCTTATTACTGGCCATGGTGGATGACTTGGGCACCTTTTGTTGGTATGTTTGTCGCTCGTATTTCAAAAGGACGCACTATCCGTGAATTGGTTGGTGGTGTACTGTTGGTTCCCACTTTAATCACAGCAATCTGGATGTCAGTTGTCGGTGGATCTACCTTAAAAGTTGAGCAAGATGCTCGTCATGCCTATGAGACACAAGCGGCAGCATTAGTTGAAGCTGGCCTGCCTGCTCAAGAAGCGTTTGCTGGTGGTCCTGTCGTTGAAGCTGTCCAACTAGACACGACTTTTGCTTTGTTTACTATGTTTGATAGTGTGGGCGGTGATGCCATAGGACAGTTATTAAGCATTCTAGCCTGTATATTACTTGCTACGTTTTTGATTACCTCCGCAGATAGTGGAACATACGTTTTATGCTTTCTAGATGCAGAAGGGGCACAGACGTCTCCTAAAAAAATGCGGGTGGTTTGGGGGGTGTTAATTGCAGTTATTGCCGGCGGTTTACTGTATGCTGGCGGTCTAAAAGCCATGCAAACTGCCTCTATTATCGCCGGCTTCCCGATTTCAATCTTTCTTTTCATTATGTGTATTACTTTATATAAGAGCTTGAATAAGGAAGCCGATAGGATAAATACTCTTAATTCAAACGTTAAGACTGTGGATCAAGATCTATCAAAGTTATCATAATAGAATCTGTTTTCCTTTATTAAAATAGAAACTCTTAAGAGTTTCTATTTTTTGACTAGCATTGAACTATGCTGGAAAAAATGTAGAACCATACTTGATAAACTAAACGTATTAACAGAGCTTGTTCATATATTTTGTCTTAACGCAATAGACTTGAACCCATTGTAAAATCTCTCTGAAGCTCGTAATTCTACTAAAAAACCAACTCATAGCTCGTACTGCGTCCCGATGCCTCAGATTTTTGCATCATACCCTTCTCTATCAAATCATTAATATCGCGTAGTGCCGTGTCTATAGAGCACTTGGTCATAACTGCCCATTTCTTAGTGGTTAGGTTGCCGTAAAAGTCAGTCAGCAAAATATTCAGCATTTTTACTTGCCTACTATTCAAAGCATGCGTTCGATGCGTCTGCCAAAAACTTGCTTTATTAATGATTTTATCGGTGGTCATTTGAGCAGCAATTAGTGCTTGCTCTAACGTTTGTAAAAACCAGACCAGCCAATCAGTGATATCAGTATCACCCTTTTGCGTGCGCTCTAGTATTTTGTAGTAGTCATTACGCTGTTTAAGAATCTGCGCTAACATACTATAAAAGCGCTGGGCACTGTTATCGCTTTTTGCAAACATTCGTTCTGTGATTGCTCGCGTTAGCCGTCCATTTCCATCATCAAATGGATGGAGCGTCACAAACCATAAATGAGCAATACCTACTTTGATGACTAAATCTATATCATCTTGCTCATTTGCTAAGGTATTAAACCATAACAAAAACTTCGCTAGCTCATCTGGTAACTTCTCTGCACTTGGAGCAACAAAGTGAACCTGCTCACGACCATACCCACCAGACGCTACTTGCATTGGCCCTTTACTATCATCACGGATACTACCTGCTTGAATACGATAAAGACCACTATACCCATCTGGAAATAATGCTCGATGCCACCCGAGTAAGTCGTCCAATTGTAGTGGCTGTTGATAATGATAGGTAGCATTTAGCATCGTTTCTACCACTGCATCGATCTCACGAGTAGTCGTTAGTATACTGGCGTTATCTAACCCTAAATGCCGCGCAACTGAGGAACACACTCGTTCGTTATTTAGAGATTCCCTTTCTATCTCAGAGGTTTTGACAATCTCCAAAGTTACATCATCTAATTGTGCCTCAACATTCAGATCGAACCCTATTGTTAGAAGTTTTCCTAATAAACGGCCTTATAATATCCGCACACGACTGACGAGTGGCAATAGTTTTTTGTCCGACCATTGCCATTCAGTCCAACTTGAATGCTCATGGATATAAGTAATAGAAACAATACCTAGAAATTTTAAAACCAGAAAATCGGCCTTAAAAATCGAAACATTAAAGATAAATTTTTAATAAAATTACGCGGCTTTTTGCTCTAAGCAGTGATTGAGTGGAGGTAAAAACACTATAAAAATATAGTGCCCAAATACGAGTTAAATTTTATTCGATTACAATTTACATCGCGATTATTTAATCTTATAATGCCTATAGGCTATAAATATCAATGTATGTAAGATATTGTCATAATATGTACTTTGGTTGAGCGACTTTGACATGGTAGAGGTCAGCAGTTCGAGTCTGCTTATGCCTACCAAATTTAGAAAGCCCCGATCTCACGATTGGGGCTTTTTTTTGTCCGTAAAATATGGGCTGTAGGAGAAAAGCAGTGCTTTCATCAACTCATAGTAATGATTATTCAATCCGCTCTAAGTCATTTAGAAAAGCGATGATGGCCAGCCCTTCAAAACACTCTAAATTAAAACTCTTTTTTGACCGCTACTGCAAAATTCCACCTATTACAGATAGTAAACTACAGGTATTTTATTGATTTGAAAAATACATTTGGTAACTCTATTTTAGAACGTATATATCAATGGGAAACTATCGCATTTGTTGTGGCTTTATAAAAAATAATGGCAACTTCCACACCACATTTACGATGAATATACCTGATGTGGTACTATTCTTTAATCAACTTGGCAACGCATTACAACTAAAATTTTTATATTAATCAAGGTCATACATTACGACCAGATCATGATCGTTACTAGAGTACTAAAATTTGTGTCGATTAATAGTGCTAAGAAATGACATCATACTTAAATAATAAAATAGCCACTATCGAGCAAATGAGTAAACCAAGAAAGATGTAAAAGAACAAGCCATCATTTGCCAACTTTTTTTCAACTTCCGAATATCCTAAAGTATCAAACGTAATGTGATCAAAATCCTCATCTATGTTGGAGTAATTTACTATCTTGACACATTCTATAAAATGCTCTACAAACCAATTTGGCCAAGTTTCTGGTTTAAATGGCGAAATATCGCTCAACTGAGTATGATTTGAAATCTTTTCCCAGTTACTATCGTTTAGATAAAGGCTATGCATGCGCCAATCTAAAAAGCTGTAACCACCTACTTTTTCAGCAAAAATGACGTCTACCTCTTTATGATTAACGTCTTGGAAAATTCTTTGCATAAGAGAGAATACAATGCCCTTTGAACCTTCTAGGCATTGTAAAAAGCTTTCTTCGTTATTACACAAAAAGCCTCTAATATTATTGCCTCTATTAAAGCTCTCCGAGTGAGTCTGTATATGCTTAAAGACAGACATCTTGTTGGTATTTACCTTACTGATATATATCAACCTTATGAGAGTGTCTGAAGGAGTATCGCTCATACAACCTTCTAGCATTTTATGATTTATTATGTTCATTCTTACTTTCACTTTCCTAAACGATCTTGTGTTTCTAATTAATATAATATTTGTTATTTTACATGTTTTCTAAGTATATGTTCAGGCTGAGAGTATGAAAAATAACGCTTTACGTCCATAATTACAGTTATACCAATATTGTATATCCGAGTGAGTTGTAAAAAACAAATCAATGATAACGTCGAGCAAGTACTGACTCCTGCCGTCAAATCCGTACAATTAACTTTGGGAGATTTTAATTACATAGTCTGACGATAAAAATCAAACCATATTTATTATGCTGTCTTCAGCATAGCTCAGATTGACATACTCTTAAAAGCCAATACCTATCTTGTAAGTAGCTCGATGTCAGCAGCAAAAAACCACCTTGATAGGTGGTTTTTTGCTGCTGATTTTTGTTTAGATATAGTGCAGGCAGTTTTCAGAAAGCTCTATTTAAAAAACTTGCTTGCAAAGCCAAATTTACAGCTGAATATCCTTAAAAAATCATATGAGCACATAGTGCAATAATCGGTAATGAAATAACGGTTCTTAATAGAAAAATGACTAACAACTGAACAAAGCTAACGGGGATTTTTGTTCCTAAAATCAATCCGCCGACTTCCGACATATAGATCAATTGAGAGACTGACAAGCAAGCGATGACAAACCGCGTTAATTCTGATTCTATGGAAGAGCCGATGATAGCGGGTAAAAACATATCTGCAAAACCTACCATGATCGTTTTTGACATCTCTGCTGCAAATGGGATATTCAATAACTCTAAGAATGGAATAAATGGCATACCCAAATAATCAAATACGGGCGTTTTTTCTGCCACAATCAACCCTAACGTTCCAATTGCCATGACGATCGGTAGTATCCCTATCCACATATCCAAGATGTTTTTTAACCCATCGTTTAAGAACTTAAAAAAACTGGGGCTCTTGTCCGCTTTTTGAACAGCTTTATGTAAGCCATAGTTGAATAGCGTTTTGCCTTCGGGAATGGCTTCACAATCTACTTCATCGTTCTTTGTTATGTACGTATCTTCAATTTTAGACAAAGGGAATAACTTTGGTACGATGAGCGCACAAACGATGCCGCACAACGCAACCACGCCAATCATATTGATAAAGTAACTTTCTAGCTTGACCTGAGAAATCACCACCAAACAAAAGGTAACCGAAACGGCTGAAAAGCTTGTTGCAATCACCGCTGCTTCTCTTTTGGTATAAAATCCACTTTGTAATTGTTTATCCGTTAGTAACACGCCAATCGTGCCGTCACCTAACCATGATGCCAAACAATCGACAGATGACCTACCTGGTAAACCAAATAACGGTCTCATGACTTTGGTGCATAAAACGCCAACAAATTCTAATAAGCCAAAATCTAGCAATAGCGGCAGCAATAATCCTGCTAAGAAAAAAACGATAAAAAGTATGGGCATGAGCTCATACAATAATAGACCGCCAATACTGTCTGAATATATTGCCTCAAATCCAAATTTAAAATAGGTCACAACAACAAAAAATGCACCAAGCATTCTAAGAATTAGCCAAGATGTTTTGACGTTCAGTAAATTATTCAAAAATTGATTGTTTAAAATCCATGAAGGTTTCACGATTTTGGTATACAAGCTGCCAACCACCGTAATCATAATTGAGATGACAACGAGCAATGGTAAAAAGTCGCTCATATAACCTTGTATATAATCCTTTAGCACAGCGATAGGAATGGTAAATCCGTCTGAGTAGCTGACAAACTTACCATCCACATAGGGAATAGGAAATACAAAGACGATTAACCCTATCATAGAGGGTATGAAGAATTTTAAAAATTGTTTGATGTTGATACTGTTACTGCTGACATCCTGATCTGAAGCACTGGCTTTAATAATATCCATATTATTGTTACCTTTCGTCCCTTTTTAACCAACCTAAATAATCTTATATAATGATTTTTTAGACTGGATTCTTTAACTTATTTTAAAAATTTAGGTTAGTAATTATTTAAAAGTGAATGCGTAACTTCTTCTAAAATCTTAAATATTCTGGTTGAGTCATCTTTTGAATTATTATATAAAGGATTGATTTCTGCCATTTCCCAACAGCATACTTTTTCATTCTTAATCAATTCTATATTGAGCTGCATGGCTTGCTCATAAGACAGACCATTCATAGCAGGCGTGCCTGTTCCTGGGACATATAAAGGATCAACACTATCCACATCAAACGACACATAAATATGATCACAGTATTCTAGTTTTTTAAAGATTTCTGCTACTGTGGCACTAATGCCTTTTTTGGTTATTTCAGCCACACTATATAAAGGAATCTTATGTCTTTTGATTAATTCCATCTCTTCTTCTTGGTAATCTCTAACCGCACAAAACACCACATTTTCTGGCTTGATTGATGGCTCATCAGATGCCATAAACTTCAATCGCTCCCAGTACGCTTTTTCTTCGTCAGAAAGCTCATTGCGCTTACATTCCAAGTTATCGATTGCACACGCCATTGCCAAAGGCATGCCGTGCATATTTCCTGACCCACTGGTATATGGTGAATGAAAATCAGCATGCGCGTCTATATACACCACACCGATCTCAGCATCAGGGTGCGCCATTTTGAGACCATGCATCGTACCTGCACAGCTAGAATGATCGCCTGCGATAACGATAGGAAATTGATTCTCCTCTCTTATCTCTTTTATTTTATGTGCCAATTTAGAAATAACAGGCTCAATCACATCAGCGTATTTTGCATGTTTAAATGGCGATTCTTCTTCATGAATATATTCATTTTTGATACTGTCAAGTTGTAGTTTTTCGTAGTAGTCTGCATTCATCTCTTTTGATGACGCACGCAATGCATCGATTCCTAGTGACGCGCCTTTTTTATGCCCTGCGACATCTGAATACACTTCTACTATCCGCACGTTTTTCATTAAATCATTCATAATTTTGTCTCCATTAAATAAAACAATTTTTTCATCATTTAAATCTATTTTTCCTAACTACTTGGCTATAGTCAGTCCTACATAAAAAAGATATATCTCACTATCACGCGCGACTGAAACAAATTTTTCTGGCTTGCTGTGCCTTCGCAGACAGAGGCGGCGCAAAATTTATCTCAGCAGCGCTATATTTATTTTGTAGTGGATTAAACACTTTATAACGGCTCAAACATACAGCTCCCACTTACGCCATAGACTCAGCTTCATTCGTTGCTACGCTACGATCTTTGCTATGCGCTTTCACGACCGAATAGAGGTTTTTAGGATCTTGTTGATGAGGAATCAAATCAAGTAACTCATATGTGTCCTGTTTTTTGATCAAATCACGCAAAAATACTAGCGCCGTAAAGTCTTCTGAGGCAAAACCAACACCATCAAATACCACTAAATTATTGTCGTTGGTGCGTACTTCTTTCTCACCGTTTACGATGCGGTGAAACTCGGTCACAGGAAAGTCTTGGGAAAGCTGTTGAATATCGCCTTCAATACGGGTTTGCGGTTCAAACTCTACAATGACATGATCGGCTCTTAGTAAAATATTGGCATCCAGCTCTGTTTTGCCAGGGCAGTCGCCACCGATGGCATTGAGATAGACGCCTTTTTTGATCATGTCATCACGCAAAATGGTGGCGTTTTTCTTATCTGCGGTACAGGTCGTGATGATATCTGCGCCTTCAACGGCTTCTTCTACGGTTTTGCAAATAGTAATATCTAAGCCTGAATCGGCGAGATTATGCGCGACCTTTTCAGAGGCGGCTGGGTCAACATCATACAAACGCACTTTTGAGATACCCACCACTGCCTTCATACCCATCGCCTGAAACTCACCTTGAGCACCATTACCAATGAGCGCCAACGTTTGGGCGTTTTTAGGCGCACAGTGTTTGGCAACCAGTGCCGAGGTCGCCGCTGTACGTAGTGCCGTTAAAATACACATTTCTGTCAATAAAATCGGATAGCCTGTATCGACATCAGACAACACGCCAAAAGCGGCGACCGTCTGCAAATCACGCTTGGTATTAATAGGATGACCGTTAACATACTTGCACGCAAACATGTCGCCATCGCTGACAGGCATTAACTCTATGACACCATCTTTTGAGTGGGAGGCAAAACGACTGGATTTTTCAAACTGATCCCAGCGAGAAAAGTCTTGCTCTAACGCATCTACCAATTCTGTTATGGTCTGTTCTATACCATGATTGCTAATCATTTTAGCCATCGCCTGTACGCTAACAAATGGCACACCCTGCTTCTGTGATACGATAAATTTAGACATTAGTTTTTCTCCATTCCATGAATATTGTTTGTTAAACCGACAATCAATATGCTATCAACTATAATTGTCAGTTAAAATGTCAATAACTTATTAAATATTGATGTATTTTTGACATCTTGATAAGTGCCACTTAGCATAATGTCAAAACTTGATGAAGGAAGCACTTTTATGGCGTACTACACTTATGACTCTTTAGATAGCGAACTGATATCTGAACTTCGACAAGATGGTCGAGCAACCATCTCAGACCTTGCGAAAAAACTCAAAGTCTCACGTGCCACTGTCCAAAACAGGTTGGATAGACTAATCCATAACGGCGCTATTTTAGGATTTACGATTCGAGTGCATGAGGCACTAGATAAAGAAACCGTCAAAGCAATGATGATGATTGAAGTAACAGGCAAATCTACGTCACAAGTGATTAGGAAATTACGAGGGATCCCGCAACTGATCAAGCTTCATACGACCAATGGGGCATGGGACTTGGTAGCAGAGATACATACGACAAGTTTGAGAGAATTTGATGAAGTGCTGCGTCAAGTAAGAGAAATAGATGGCATTTTGAATAGCGAAACCAGTGTTTTGCTGTCGAGTCTGTGATGTGGCTGTATCTATAATGAGGACTGGAACATTAAAAACATTCGGTTTTTTCGCTCTACATATTTTCGTGCCTCTACATTGATATAATAGAAGGCATTGTTAGCAGCTCTTATCTATTTATGCCTACCAAATTTAGAAAGCCTCAGTTTAACGATTGGGGTTTTTTAATGTCTATGACATAAAGGCGGTAGCGAAAAAATCCTGTTTACATACTGTGGTCATTTAGATGATTCATCAGCCCGTTGTGACCGCTATGCCTATTTTATAAGCGCTTCACCAATTTATAGAAACCACAAGATGCCGTGAAAAGTAAATCAACTTGCTTGTCTTAGTGTTGCCTTTTTTAGAACACAAAAGGTTATCCGTTGTAGTTCTTCTTAATGTTTGATTGGTTACAATAAAACTGAAAGAAGATACAAAAACAAAGGAATGGGTATGAGTAAAAACACTATAGGTATCGTCGGATTGGGCCGTATGGGGAATGGTATGGCTCAGTCTTTGCTTCGTGAGGGTTTTAATGTGTTCGGCACGGACATAGGAGAAACCCAACGCCAAGCTGCCAAGGAAATCGGTGTAAATGTCGTTGCAGATATCAAAGCGCTGTGTGCTGAATCTAGCGTCATCATTCTATCTTTGCCAATGGCAAAGCATGTACAAGCAGTAATTAAAGGCGCTGGTGGCATCATCGACCATGCTCAGCCCAAAACCTTAATTATTGACACCTCTACCTCAGAACCCGAAGTGACGCGAGCGCTCTCTATAGAGCTAGATCAATTGGGCCATCAGTTATTGGACTGCCCTGTCAGTGGCGGTCCAGCAGGTGCTGAGGCCGGTACTATGGTCATGGTAGTGGGCGGTGAACGCAGTGCTCTTGAACGCGCCCAGTTGTATCTAAATGCCCTAAGCTCAAAAGTGGTCTACATGGGCAAGTCTGGCAATGGGCATGCCGCCAAACTCATCAATAATCTTTTGTGTGCTGCCCATCTTGTGACCACCGCTGAAGCAATCGCTCTGGGTACCAAGGCAGGGCTTAATCCTGAAGACCTCATTGCTGGTTTGAATGCTGGCTCAGGCCGTAGTGCGATCAGCGAAGTAAACTTCCCTCGTTGGATTCTCAATCAAAGTTTTGATTCTGGTTTCACGATGGAGCTGATGCGTAAAGACGTGCGTCTGGCAAAAAATATGATTGGTGAGATGGGATTAGAGTTGCCTTTAGCGCAACAGGTAGCCGAAATTTGGTCGCAAAGCGAAGCAAACATACCTGATCAGGATGATTTTAACTGCATCATTAAGAATGCTGGCTTAGGAGAATAGATGATGAGCTTTATCGTAGAAGGAAATGGTGAGCAGCAAGTTGGCATATTGCTTAATGAACTACTGGGTACTTCTGAATTTGGAAGTTGGGTTGATGGAGAATTGGTGACAGGTAATGGAGACAACATCGATCTGATTAACCCAGCAACCGGTCAGGTATTTTTAAGCTATCGTGATGCGGGAAAAGATATTGTTGCTAATGCCGCCAATGCTGCCATAAAAGCCCAAAAAGCATGGTGGTCAATGACTGCCAGTGCCAGAGGTCAGTTAATGTGGAAGTGCGGCATGAAAATACGCGAAGCCGCAGAATCGTTGGCACGCTTAGAGTGTATCTCTGCAGGTAAACCTATTCGTGATTGCCGAGTTGAGGTGGCAAAAGTTGCCGAGATGTTTGAATACTATGCTGGTTGGTGTGACAAAATTATGGGACAAGTGATTCCCGTACCAACAAGTCATTTGAACTATACTCGTCATGAACCTTATGGCGTAGTGACTCAAATCACACCTTGGAACGCACCTATATTTACCGGAGGCTGGCAGATCGCGCCTGCCATCTGTGCAGGAAATGCCGTCTTACTAAAACCCTCTGAGTTAACCCCATTAAGCACAACGGCACTCGTTAACATTCTTGAGCAAGCAGGTATCCCGCGTGGTTTAGTCAATGTCATTAATGGATTGGGACACACCACAGGTTCTGCCGCCATTGCTCATCCGGCCACTAAAAAAGTGGTTTTTGTCGGCTCACCAAAGACTGGCGCGCTTATCGCTTCGGCATCTGCGCAACGTGTCATCCCTTGCGTGTTGGAGCTGGGCGGAAAGTCAGCCAATATCATTTATCCAGATGCTGATCTGGATCGTGCGGTCGTAGGCGCACAAGCTGCTGTATTTTCTGCTGCTGGACAGAGCTGTGTATCAGGTGCTCGATTATTGGTCCATCGTGATGTTTATCAAGAAGTCGTGGAACGTGTTGCCTCAGCAGCCGGTAAGTTACCTGTGGGTTTGCCATGGGATGAAGGCACGATGGTCGGGCCAATTAATAATCAAAAACAGTTTAATCACGTACATTCGTTGGTTTCTGACGGTATTGCTGAAGGTGCGGTTGTTGCCGCAGGTGGAAAGGCAGGCACAATTTGTGGCGGTGAAAACGGTTATTTTTATCAGCCAACTGTTTTGGCCAATGTAAAAAATACTATGCGAGTCGCACAAGAAGAGATTTTTGGACCTGTGGTTTCTGTTATTTCATTTGAAGAAGAAGGAGAAGCAGTCGCGATAGCAAATGACAGTCGGTTTGGTTTAGCGGGCGCTGTTTGGACGGCTGATGTCGGCCGCGCGCATCGGATGGCCGCGCAGGTAAATGCTGGAACCTTTTGGGTAAATAGCTATAAGTCAATCAACGTCATGTCGCCGTTCGGTGGTTTTGGTGAGAGCGGCTATGGTCGATCAAGTGGCTACGAAGGTTTACTCGAATATACACAGACGAAAAGTGTCTGGGTCGAAACCGCAAAAGATGCTGCTATTCAATTTGGTTATTCAATCCAATAGTACGTAAGGAGAAGATACATGTTAATTAACGAAACCTTACTAGGTGAAGTAAAACAGTGGCGTCAGCATATTCATAGTCAGCCAGAGCTTGGGTTTAAAGAGTTTAAGACCTCATCATTTATTGTCGATAAGTTAAAATCCTTTGGAATTGAAGTACATCAAGGATTGGGCGGCACAGGGGTTGTCGGTATTCTAAAGAACGGCTCAGGCCCGACTATTGGCATACGAGCGGATATCGATGCGCTACCGATAAAAGAGCAAAACGATATTGAGCATAAATCCACTCATGAAAACTGTATGCATGCCTGCGGTCATGATGGTCACACGTCCGTTCTGCTTGGCACGGCAAAGTATCTGAGCCAACATAAAAACTTTAGCGGCACCATTTATTTTATCTTTCAACCTGCGGAAGAGGTCTTAGGCGGTGCCAAGGCCATGATTGACGATGGGCTGTTTGATAAGTTCCCTATGGATGCCGTCTACGGGTTACATAACTGGCCAGGCCTACCTGTGGGAGAGATTGCGGTCAATAACGGCCCTATGATGGCGTCTTTTGATACCTTTGAAATTACGTTAACGGGTAAAGGCACTCATGCAGCGATGCCGCATTTAGGAGCAGATCCTATAGCAGCAGGTGCGGCGTTGATTACTAATATTCAATCTATTGTCTCTCGTCGAATCTCTCCACTCAAATCAGGTGTCATTAGCGTCACGCAGATGAACAGTGGTGACACAACCAACGTCATCCCTGATTACGCTATTTTAAAAGGAACGGTTCGTAGCTTTGATATGGACGTACGCCAGTCCATGCAAGACATGCTCACAGAAATGGTGACAGTATTACCGCCTTTATACGGGGTCACAGGCGAGATGGATTACCATATTCGCTATCCAGTCACCACTAATGACAGTCAAGCCTATCTTGAAATCAAAGAAGCTGCTACTAACGCGCTCGGTGCTGATAAGGTCAATACGGATGTAGAGCCATCCATGGCTTCTGAGGATTTTTCATTCATGAGTCAAGAAGTTAAAGGCGCTTATTTTTGGTTAGGTGTTGATGGTAGTAGTCCGTCTAAACCCCTACACAATGCCGCTTATGACTTTAACGACGATGCAATTGAGACAGGTATCAAAGTATGGGTTTCTTTAGTGGAGTCTCAACTACCAAAAATGTTTGCATAAATTAAGTAGTAACAATACGTAGAAGTCATTATGTAGAAACCATAAATTGCAAAGGGAGTTGCTATGAATAATACCAGTGTGCTATCAAGTACGATGACTAAGTACTTATTTGATTGGAAGCTGCATTTACTAGTGATTGTCACATCACTACTTGCAGAATGGATAGGGATTATTAAGATTCCCATTGGTATTGGCGTACTGGTCTTACTGCCTTTACTCTACGCCTTCATATTTACCCTACTATTAAACCCCAATGTCATCCCAACGATGAAAGCGGTTATCTCTAAAGACCGAGCAAAATTTGCAAGTTACGCGGTTCTCTTAAGTATCATGCCTTTTATTGCAAAATTTGGTGTTGGGGTCGGGCCTAAAGTAGAAGAAATAATAGCCGCAGGTCCCGCCCTTTTACTACAAGAATTGGGCAACATAACGACTGCCCTTATTGCCTTACCTGTGGCTGTATTGGTGTTTGGTATGGGTAGAGAGGCTATTGGTGCCACTCACTCAATTGCTCGTGAACCGAATATCGCGCTTATTGCCGATAAGTATGGGCTCCAAAGTCCCGAAGGTATCGGCGTCATGGGTGTCTACGTGATGGGCACGTTGTTTGGCGCCATTTATTTCTCATTAATGGCGGGAATTATTGCCTCCATGGATATTATGGATATCCGTGCGTTGGCGATGGCTTGTGGTATTGGTAGCGGTAGTATGATGGGTGCTTGTTCAGCAGCGCTCGCAGAAACGGTGCCTGAGCAAGCAGAGACTATTACTGCCTTTGCAGCGACCTCTAACCTTTTAACTTACGCGACAGGGCTATTTGTCAGTTTGTTTATTGCCCTACCATTCACAGAGTTTTTATATAAAATCACTAGCAAGTTTAAGAAAAAGAATAATAGTACTGCTGCTATACAAACAGATCCTAGTTTAAAGATACCAGAGCAATCTATCTTATCAGTCACGCAGTCTTTGTCTCTATTAGCGGTTATCTGTATCATTCTATTACTCAGTAATTGGGTGGGACAAGGCGTTGATCCAATCTCTGCCCTACCTGCCATGTTAATTCTGTTCGCGTGTTGTATCGTTGGCGTCTTATTAAAGGAAATCATTCCTGTCAACGTCCCTGCTATCGCTTGGATATCTATTGTGGCTATTTTGATATCTCTGCCACAGTTTCCAATGAGCGAGTATGTCTTAGTAGAAACAGATAAGTTAGGCGTGTTACAGCTTATTACTCCGGTACTTGCCTATGCAGGGTTTGCCATCTCTCAGATGGAAGTAAATTTGTTTAAAAAATCTGGATTTAAAATTGCCGTGGTTGCCTTACTTACCTTCACTGGCACTTTCTTAGGTTCTGCCGTAGTGGCCCAAGCCTTATTGTAAAAGGTATCCGTCTGTATTGTCTCATAGGTCGCAGCACTGACGAATCGTCTGTGCTTGGCCTGATGGGAAGGTATAGTTGAAAAACAATAAAAGCGCTACGGTACGGCTCATATCAACTTTTGCAGCCTCTGTCTGCGCACACGCAGCAAGCCAGAATATTAATAGGAGCATTGATATGAGCAGTGCATGATGTATCGATATTACTTTTCACTGACTATAGGCTGCTTATAAATCTTTCATCCATAACTTCAGATGCTGTAGCAATTCATGCGGACCTTGGGATAGATGACGACCCAACCGCGTGACAAGATGAGCTTCACCGCTTGCCAGCAGCGTATTGTCTATAGGGATTGCAATCAGGTGTCCGTCTTCGACTTCTTTGGACACGACAAAATATGGTAAGAAGGTAAACCCCATATTGGAGCGAGCAAAATTCTTTAGTACATTAAATGAGTCAGTGGTTAAGATAGGATTAAATCGAATCTTTTGTTGAAACTCAGCCATCGCTAATAACTGACGGACGCCAAAACGACTCTCAGCCAGTCCCACTGGATATTCTAAAAGCGCTTCCAACCGCATCGGTTTATTTCGATCAGCCAATGGGTGGTCAGGCGAAACGATCACATACATTGGCTGATCACTGACTACCTGCGAGCGGATGCGCGGATGACTGCTGGAATGGAACACTAGCCCAATATGTGCTTCATCCTCTTCAACCTGACGAATCACTTCGTTTGATCCACCCGTACTGATTGACAGTGTTAACTCAGGATATAGACGGGAAAACTCAGACAATGGGCCAAGCATCAAATCCGCAATAAAACCATCGCCCACGGCTAACTTTATATGCCCCCGCTGTAATCCCAATAGCGCCTGTAATTTGGACACACAAGCCTCTTCAGCAGAAAGTGATTCTCGATAAAATCGTAAGAGAACACTACCCGCTTCTGTCGGCGTTACCCCTTTGCGGTGCCGTTCAATCAGAGTACATGTCAACTCTTCTTCTAACAGAGATATTTGGCGGCTGATGGCCGAGGGCGCAATATTGAGCTTATCTGCAGCAGCTCTAATCGTACCCATCGTGACCGCTTCATAAAGATAAGATAACCGCTTGCCATTAATCTCTGTCATTGCTTGTCCTTGCGATCTTCTCAGTGTTATTGAATAAGTTCAGCACTTTGACTCACGTATTGAGCCATAAGAGTCAGTGTCGGCATACCATTTGGTCTACCTTGCAGAAGTGCCAATGGTATATCAAAAAGTATACCCCAAATAAGTCAGCCAAACAGATCTCTTACTCAGTTAATAGATCACTTAAAACAGACTGCCACAATTCATATTTCCAATTTGTAGTTTCATCCCCTCTCTCCAAATGAGTGTTTATTTCATGACAAAGCTTAAGTCTTATCATTGATGGCAAGGTCAAACATATTTTTTGAAAAGCAGGCTTGACCTTACCATCATGTCAACCTATATGCTATTGATAACAGATTGAAATGATAGAGGTTGTTATGAATCCAAAAAACACTAAGCCTTATCTTTATAGCGAGATCGTCTCGATTGAAGGCATGACCTGTGCTTCCTGTGTGGGACGAGTAGAAAGAGCATTAAAAAAGGTTGAAGGTGTACAACAAGCTAACGTCAACCTTGCTACCGAACAAGCATGGGTGCAAGGTAATACTCAGATAAATAGTGGTGATCTGATTCAAGCGATCAAAAAAGCGGGATACCATGCTAAGCAGGTTGAGCAAAATAAGAGTGAACAAAAAGATAAGAAAGCCACGGAACAGCAGCAGCTCAAACGAGATTTAATCATCTCTTTGATTTTGGCCGTACCTGTTTTTGTTCTAGAAATGGGTTCCCATATGATTCCCGCTTTTCATAATTGGGTCATGCAAAATATCGGTACGCAATCAAACTGGCTGATTCAATGTGTTTTGACGACGCTGGTACTCGTTTTTCCAGGGAGGCGTTTTTATCAAAAAGGCATTCCAGCATTATGGCGCTTAGCCCCAGATATGAATACATTGGTAGCGGTTGGTACATTGGCAGCTTATAGCTTCTCTCTAATAGCAACCTTTGCTCCAAAAATCTTACCCGAAGGCACTGTGAATGTCTATTACGAGGCGGCAGCTGTGATTGTGAGTTTGATATTGTTAGGGCGTTATTTTGAGGCAAAAGCCAAAGGACGTACCTCTCAAGCCATTCAATATCTAGTAGGCATGCAAGCAAAAACAGCGCGTGTTTACGATAATGGACAAGTGATTGAAGTACCTATTGCAGAAGTGACCAAAGAAATGATCGTTGAGATTCGTCCTGGCGATCGTGTTCCTGTCGATGGTGAAGTGGTTGAAGGTCAAAGCTACATTGATGAATCCATGATCACAGGTGAACCAGTTCCTGTCAAAAAGCAAATAGGTGATCAAGTGGTAGGAGGAACCGTCAATCAAAATGGCACATTGAATTTTCGAGCCACTGACATTGGCGACTCTTCGGTATTGGCGCAAATCATTCGTATGGTTGAACAGGCTCAAGGCGCTAAATTACCGATTCAAGCATTGGTTGATAAAGTCACCATGTGGTTTGTACCCATCGTATTACTCTTAGCCGCTCTAACTTTTATGCTCTGGTTTGTTTTTGGTCCTGAGCCTACATTGACGTTTGCTCTTGTCAATGCAGTTGCTGTCCTAATTATTGCTTGTCCCTGTGCAATGGGATTGGCAACCCCTACCTCTATCATGGTTGGTACAGGTCGCGGTGCAGAAATGGGGGTGTTGTTCCGTAAAGGAGAAGCATTACAAGCTTTGCGGGACGTTGAAGTCATTGCTGTGGATAAGACAGGCACATTGACTCAAGGTAAACCAACCTTGACAGATTTTTATGTACAGCAAGGGTTCGATCATGAGCAAGTCTTGCGCATTGTGGCATCGGTCGAAGCAAAGTCTGAGCATCCAATTGCGGTGGCCATTGTTCAGGCCGCAGAACAGAAAGATCTCCATTTATTATCCATTACCGCCTTTGAGTCGGTGACTGGATTAGGAATCAAAGCAGAAGTTGCAGATCAGGCTATCTACATCGGCGCTGATAGTTATATGCAGCAGTTGGCAGTTGATATCACACCCTTCAAAAATGAAGCGGCACGCTTAGGACAAGAAGGTAAAACCCCACTTTATGTCGCGATTGACCAAAAGTTGGCAGCCATTATTGCCGTTGCAGATCCCATCAAGGACACCACTTATGCCGCTATTACAGGTTTGCATCAATTGGGCTTGAAAGTAGCCATGATTACAGGCGACAATCGGCATACTGCGCAAGCAATTGCAGCAAAATTACATATTGACCAAGTGGTCGCAGAAGTGCTGCCTGATGGCAAAGTGGATGCGTTACGCCAATTACAACAACAGTATGGACAAGTGGCTTTCGTTGGCGATGGAATTAATGATGCCCCTGCTCTCGCTCAAGCGGATGTTGGTCTGGCGATTGGGACAGGGACAGATGTGGCGATCGAAGCAGCGGACGTGGTATTAATGTCGGGTAGTCTACAAGGGGTTCTTAATGCAATTGCCTTAAGTAAGGCCACCATCAAAAACATCCAACAAAATCTATTTTGGGCATTTTTCTATAATGTTGCTTTAATTCCAATTGCCGCAGGGGTCTTATATCCAGCCTTTGGAATTTTGTTGTCACCAATTTTTGCCGCAGGCGCAATGGCACTGTCCTCTGTTTTTGTATTAGGTAACGCCTTACGCTTAAAGTATTTTCAGATACCAGCGATTAAAGCGTAGACACTGTTAATATAGGATTAAAGTCGCTATATAGGGTTAAAACCGCTATTTAAAGTCGCTGTGCAAAATAGTCGTTTGGCTTTCACTCTTTTTATATCAGGAGGACAGATATGAATATCGGTCAGGCATCAGAGCAATCAGGAATCTCCCCCAAAATGATTCGCTATTATGAACAGATAGGATTGCTTGATAGCGCAAAACGCTCGAATGCAGGTTATCGCATATACTCTAAGCAAGATATCAAAAACTTGTGCTTTGTAAGACAAGCTCGCGATTTGGGTTTTTCCTCCAAACAGATGAAAGAGCTGCTCTATTTGTGGAAAAACACAGATCGGCAGAGTGCGGATGTGAAACAATTGACCCTGACGCATATAGAAACTTTAAACCAAAAAATAGCTCAATTACAAGATATCGTAAGTTCGTTACAGCTCTCTGCTGATCATTGCTCAGGTGATGAAAACGCAGATTGTGCCATACTAAAAGATCTAGAACAAAGCAAATAGAAAAATATTCACCAGAATATACTCATCATTGACTCGAGGTTTTCAATGCTAGCACAACATCGACAAGCCCTAGTGGTTGAAGGCGGCGGCATGCGTGGCGCATTTACCAGTGGTGTTTTAGACGCCTTTTTAGAACAACAATTCAATCCTTTTGATCTTTGTGTGGGAGTTTCTTCAGGTTCAACCAACGTTGCTAACTATTTGGCAGCACAACAAGGTCGTACCCTACACATTTACTTAGATCACTCCCTCCGATCTGAATTTATCCACTATGGTCGTTTTTTTAGAGGTGGTGACTTACTGGATTTAAAGTGGATGTGGAACGTAGTCGAACAGGAATATCCACTGAATCAAGCACAGTTATTTGACAATCCTGCGGAATTTTACATGGTATTGACGCATGCTATCTCAGGAGAAGCCACTTATATCAAAGCGTCTAAAGACAATATTTTGGATGGATTAAGAGCTTCAAGTTCTATCCCAGTACTGACTCGGCAAGCGGTCGAGATATGCGGCGAACCTTATTTTGACGGTGGTGTAGCGGATGCTTTGCCTGTACATTGGGCAGCTAAACAAGACCATGTCGCCAAGCTCATGGTCATACGTACGCGCCCGCAAAACTACGCTAAATCAAGCCGCAAAGGCGATCAGCTATTGGCCAAATATTTTGCTAAGCAGCAATCTGGCTTTTCCCAAAGTCTATTAACACGAACCCAGCGCTACAATGATGCGGTACAATTTTTACAGACTCCATCATCACAGAAGCTTTTAGAGGTTTGTCCACCTGACTTAAAAAATATGGCGAGTCGATTGTCCAAAAATAAAGCCAAAATCCGTTATAGCTATGAGATAGGACTGGAAGCTGGATACCAAGCGCTTGAAGATTGGCATAAGCTTTAACCTAGAGAGTGGGGCAAAAACCGATGCCATATTATTAGGACAAGCCAATGAGCCTTTTTGATGCCTACAAAATATCTATCGCTACCTTACCTTCTCCAAACTTATTGATTCTTTATTTTGCCAGCACGAATGGATAATGGCCAAGTGATTTTTTTCTTGGTTTCAGGATGTCCCCATTCAGGTAGCAAAACGACTCTAAGCTGATCGACTGGATTAAAGCCCAGTACCTTGTTGGCTTCTTTGACGGCTGACCACGTATTAAAATAGCCAATGAGTTCGTCTAAATTCCAAAACTCTTGCATATTGACAGTAGGTACTTTGATTTCTGCAAATGGAAAAGGCAAGCTTTGATAACTATTTTCTACATGCTGTCGTTCTGCTGGCCAATACGGTGCAATGGTTTGATAATAAAACTGCTGAACAAGGGCATCAACTGCCCCTTCTACATGCAAAACACCATAGGTAATTAGAGCTAAAACACCATTAGGTCTAGCTATACGCGTCACTTCTTTATAGAATTTCTCTAAGTCTAGCCAATGCGCTGCTTGAGCAACGGTAATCAAACCTACTGATTCATCTGCCAATCCACTTTGCTCAGCCAGCGCGGTTCGATAGATCACATTGTCTTTCTTTTTGGCTTTGGCGATTTGGGCTGAGCTTGCATCAGTGGCAATCACTTCGTCAAACCTTTCGGCCAACAATACAGAAAGCTGTCCTGTACCACACCCACAGTCTAGCACACGGTTTTGAGCAGCACATAGTTCAGCAAGCTTATCTATTAGTTCAAGAGGATATGAAGGGCGATAAGTGGCATACCCTTCAGAACCTTTGGAGAAATGATCTTTAAACGCTAAGTCTTTCATGCTTTCATCCATTGTTTGGTTTTGTACTTATATCATAGTTCGCGATATAGCTTAGAAACACCACTTATTTGTGTATCCTAAGCCTGTTTATAGCTCACTCAAAGCAGATCAAACCATTAACATCCATAGTGTTATACCTATAAAACACTAGGTCACAGCTTCTACCTCTTTTTCTTCTTAGGCTTCACGACCAACAATGGACAGTTACTACAATACTCTATGGGATCAGTGGCTTTATAATAAAAGCAGCAACTTTTTCTTAATCGAATTAAGCCGCTATCCTCAGTCAGTTTTATTTTTTTAACGTCATAGCGTTTTAATGGATTATGATCGATACCAAATATCTCAGGCGCAGCTTCCTTTATCAAATACGCATAATCTTGTTTGACTTTTTCTTGGATGATTGGAGATGTGGTGGTAATTTTTTTCTCATATAGCGAATATACCCGCACTGCTGTGTTTTCCCACAAAATGCGCGGATGAATTTTTGTCACATCAACCATGACCTGCCATAGTAAAGCCAAATGATTGGCAAAAAGGTTTTTGACCACCATTTCTCTCCATTTTCCCCTATCATTTTTTTATTGTTGATATGCGACTCTAACAAAACAACTCACAAATAAAAAAGGGACCAATCAATGTCCCTTTTTTATGAAAGCCTAACTAACCTCAGTCGATGCTAATTCTCGTGGCAAAATATGTTTATATCAATGATCTTTATATACTACTGACCATCGTATCAGGTGATAAAATCGCTGCTAGCTCTTCGTCACTAAGTAGTTTTTCTTGTTTGACCAGCTCCGCCACGCCTGACCCACTTAGTAATGCATGTCCTGCGATACGACTTGCGTTTTCATAGCCAATATGTGGCACCAGTGCCGTCACGATACCGATGCTATTTTCGACATGCTGTGCGCAGCGGGCTTCATTGGCCGTAATCCCTTTGATGCACAGATCATCCAACATGCGAATCGACTTTTCTAACAGACGCGCGTTGTTCAATAGGTTATAGACAATCAGCGGCTCCATTGCGTTCAGCTGTAACTGTCCTGCTTCTGCTGCCATAGTAATCGTCGTGTCCGTACCCATCACCTGAAATGCCGTTTGGTTCATGGCTTCAGGAATCACTGGATTGACCTTACCTGGCATAATAGACGAGCCAGGCTGCATGGCAGGTAGATTGATTTCGCCCAACCCTGTGCGTGGCCCGCTCGATAATAGACGCAAGTCATTGTTTAGCTTAGATAATTTGATGGATAGACGCTTGAGCGCACCAGAAAACGTAATAAAGGCACCCATATCAGCGCTGGCTGCTATCAGATCATCAGCAAGTGTCACTGGCAAACCACTGATATCAGCCAACTCCTCAATTGCCAAACTGGCATAGCCTTTAGGCGCATTGATACCTGTACCGATAGCGGTGCCGCCTAAATTCAATTCGCACAATTGCAAGCAAGCTTGTTCGATTTGCGCTATTTCACTGCCCACGTCACTGGCAAAAGCATTGAACTCTTGACCGAGCGTCATCGGCACCGCATCTTGTAATTGGGTGCGACCCATCTTGAGGATACCGCCAAATGCTTGTCCTTTAGCCGCTAAGCTTTGTTGTAGGTTAAGAATGGCTGCTTTCAGTGGTTTTGCTGCAAACACGATCGCTAAACGTGCCGCGCTAGGATAGACATCATTGGTCGATTGAGAGCGGTTCACATCATTATTGGGGTGCAAATGACGGTATTGACCATACTCAAAGCCCATTTTTTTTAGGCCAATATTAGCAATGACTTCGTTAGCATTCATGTTGGTTGACGTGCCTGCCCCGCCTTGGATGAGATCGACAATGAATTGATCATGATGCTCGCCATTGATCAGATCCGTACACGCTTCGGTAATGGCGCCAAGTTTATCTTCAGTGAGTAATCCATGCTGATAGTTGGCCTTGGCAGCAGCTGCTTTTACCATGGCCAGCGCTTTAATCAAATCCGGAAAATGACTGATTGGCGTGCCAGTGATATTAAAATTTTGATACGCGCGCTGTGTTTGAATACCATACAAAGCCGCTGCAGGAACGGCTTGTTCGCCCAATAAATCTTTCTCAATACGAGTTGGGGTGTTGTCATCAGTCAGGTTGTCGATGTTTTTCATATTTTTTGGTCTTCTTGGAGATGAGGTCAGTTAAATCAGTTAACGCACCATACTTATGTATTTAAAAATTTATGTACTTGAAGCTTTATGTACTTAAGAAGTCTTGGCGTTACTAAAAAGCAGAGTCATCGTAACTGAGAATAGAGCGCGAGAAAAACGTAAATATTCTGCTCTCAGCCCCAAAAATATTCGTGCTTAGCAAATTATGTTACAGATACGCTTGCTCTACTGAGCATTGATATGTGTAAGATACATGTCTTGGGATAGCTCACAGTCCCAGCACTTGCTGTAAGGCATTGATCTGTGGCTGCTGACGATCCGCATACCGATACGCCAGCACCACCTCCCGAACCAAGCTGTTATCGCCCAAATAATGAATTTGTACGGGCGCTGCACTGCGAATCCAGAGTCCAGCATAAGGTATCAAGGCCACGCCCAAACCTGACTCCACCATCCTAACAATGGCATCTAAGTCATTAATCTCCATGATGGTATTGACCTTGATGTCTTGTTTTTTAAAAAACTTACTGAGCTTTGCCCCTGCTGAGGATTGCAAGCTGTAATGGATGAATGGATGCTGCTCAAGCGTTTGTTTAACACTATGAAACGGCCATTTTTTGGGACTGATAAGTACATAAGGTTCGGTCATAATAGACTGGGCCACGATGTCTTTTGGCAAGGCAAAAGAGGGTTGTATGGTAATGGCCGCATCTATCTCCCCGACTTCGAGTTTCTCAAATAACTCTATAGCACGTCCAGGGACAATCTCTGTCTGCATTAATGGGGCGAGCAGAGTAATCGCCTTTAGCGCTTCGGGTAAAATACCCACTTGTACTGAATTGATAGCGCCAATTCTAAGCTGTCCATAGTAGCTCGCAATGTCAGTATCTGAAGGCAGCTGCATGGTGGCATAAAGCGCCAAAATCTCTTTGGCAATAGGCAAAATACGGGTGCCTTGCGGGTTGAGCGTGATGGCTCTGGCAGAGCGGGTAAATAATGACAATCCCAAATTATCTTCTAAGGTTTTAATCTGGGCACTGACCGCCGATTGGGTCAGGTTGATATGCCGAGCAGCCGCGGCAAAACTGTCCAATTCGCAAACGGCTACAAAGGTTTTAAGCTCTCTTATCATTGATGTCACCACACTTATTATCACCACGGTCAGATAAGGTACAACAATGATACCCTGCTGCCAATGTTATATTTTTTTGTTCGCTGTGCCTTTGCCGACAGGGACTACAAAAGTATGATGTTGGCAGTACGCAAGAGAAGTTGATACCAGTAGCGTGCTTTTACCTCATCGATTGTCATTATACGTTCATTTTTGTTCTATAGAATGCGTGGATTCTTTTGGATTACCAGTGATGTGACACACTTTTAATCCACGATAAAAACAGTATATACGGTCATCGTATTTTACTGATATCTATGAAGATTTCTATTGCGATAACAGCGAGTCGATATAATGAGCAGTTACCTGTGTTTGACAGATTATGAAAAGAATTTGATTGATAGCGCTTTACTTATCTTGATGCAAAAAAACATTCAATATAGCAACCAGTCAACAGAAGACTTCATACAGCAGCACTATCAAAACTTTAACCTGACGCTTTTTGAATTATGCGCAAAAATCAAATCTCCTGATTTTGATAAGAATATGAGTCTATCCTCAAAAGAAATCAAAAGCATTAAAAAAGGGTTGACCTCGCTATACAGCCTTATCTCTCAAAAAGCGGTGAAGAAAAAAGAGGTGAACCAAAAAGATGACTATAAAAGTTATAAGCTACAAATCATAGAGCTGGAGAAAAAAATTGGGGTGATAGAAATGGCTTAAGAACGGGCGATTATTTTGCGCCGTTTGTTATATAGCTAATCCTAAATAAAAAAGGTACAACAATGATGCTGGACTGCCAACGATATATTTTCGTCGCCTCTGTCTGCGAAGGCACAGCAAGCAAGAAAATATGACGTTGGCAGCACTGTATGTATTTTATACTGGATTGACTATAGTTGATTTATTTTAAAACCGATACCGTGCTACTGGTATGAATGTTGCGCCGCCTCTGTTTAGCAGCACGCAAGAAGCATTCATACCAGTAGCACGTGGCTATTTTATTTCGACCAAACTGGTTCTATTTTATTTAGAATCGACCGTATTACTGTCGACTGATACGCCACCCTCTGAATTTGTTAAAAAAACCCTTAAGCCTGTCAGAAAAGCTAAATGCTTCTGACTCTGTTACCTCTTCAACATGATGCCGGGTAGCCAATATGGGCTGTTTTACCAATTTTTCATGATGGTCAAAGGCGCGATCAAGGCTGATACTCATCATCGTGAAATTGGTCGGGCGCGGCAGACAACGATATACCTGACCTTTATTGATCAGGTCAATCACCATATGTGCGTCTTTAAATTCCGTCAGCATCAACACCATCAGATCAGGCTGAATGTTTTTTAATGCATAAACGATGGGCGTGATGTTTTCACCATTCAGTGTGGCATCGGTTATCGTAACGCCAAAACTCTTTTTCTGTAATAGCTTTGCTGCTTGCTCAAGGTTGCTTGCCCAACTGACACTATAGGTATGCTTGAAATGCTGCTTCATTTGTTGATAGATATCTTCATTATCGTCTAACACCAAAATGTTGCGTTTGGTATTGCTACTGTATGCTGCACTGTGCTGAATATCATCTGCTTGGCTAGGCTCTTGTAAAATATCCTGCGTTTGCTGGGCAATCTCGGTGGCTTTGTTGACGACCTTTTTGAGCTCGTCATTTTGCCACGGCTTGGTAATATAACGATAGATTTCACCTTCATTGACTGAATCAATCACTGCATTAAGATCGGCGTAACCTGTCAGCAAAATACGAATGGTATTGGGTGAGGCTTCTTTAACCTCGCGCAATACTTCGGTGCCTTGCTTATCTGGCATGCGCTGGTCACTGATGACCACTTGCACTTCATGCTCATTGACATACTGCATCAATTCATTGGCATCCGTGGTGATAAACACGTCATGTGACTGACGAAAGTGCATTTTTAGACTGCGTAAAATGCGCGGCTCATCGTCGATAAAAGCGATCTTTGGTTTTTGCATGACACCCTCTTTAAGTAAATTTCTTTAAGTAAATGGTTAGAAACATCTCAACTTTCGAACAAAGCTTGTGAGGGTTTATTTTCACGAGATTTAGGCTGTATCGGCAGCATAATGGTAAAAGTTGTGCCCTCGCCCACGGCCGAATGAGCGTTGATACTGCCGCCATGCTGCTCCATAATTTGAGTGCTGATGGCAAGTCCTAAGCCTGTACCATCACCTGCTTTTTTGGTGGTGAAAAATGGTTCAAAGATACGCGCCAATGTGCTTTCATTGATGCCTTGCCCATTGTCGGCGACTTGAACCATTATTTTTTGCTGTGCTTCATCGACAGATGAGATAATGTGCAACTCACCTTTACGGTCAGGTTTGATGGCTTGAGCGGCATTGTTGAATAAATTCAGCAACACCTGATTGATTTGAGAAGGATTGCATTGCACCAAAGGTAGCAGCGCTAAATCGGTCGTAACCGCCATGCTCTTAAGGTTGTTGCGTGTCATGACGAGCGAAGTATTGATACAGTCATTGATATCGACGTCCTTTACTTTGGACTCATCGATTCGAGAAAAGTCGCGCAAGCTAAGTACCAACTCCGCAATCTGATCGACACCGTATAATCCATCCTTGATGAGATCTGCCAAGTCCTCACTCACCTCGTCTGCTTTGATTTCTTCACAGCACTGCAAGGTTTGATCGATAAGCTGTGCTACTTGTTCTTGGTTCGCATCAGGTGTTTTTAGCGCTTGTAATAATTGATCGGTATGGCTGAGCAGTTCATCAAAGCGCACCAGATTGTCACCAACCAATTCCATGTTACTACGTACATAACCGAGTGGTGTATTGACCTCATGCGCCACGCCTGCCACCATTTGTCCGAGCGTGGCCATTTTTTCAGAGCGTACCAGCTGTACTTGCGAGGCTTTTAACTCATCCATCGCCTGCTGCAAATCTTGAGTACGAGCGGCGACTTGCTTTTCGAGATGGACATTGATTTCGGCAAGCGCGCCTTCGTTTTCGACAACCCGATCAATCAACTGGTTGGTCTGATCGCTGATGATTTGAATCTCACTCACATTGGAATTGGGCAATTTGTGATCGCTGAGTTTTTGATATTGTTTTTGTTCAATCAAAGCGCCCATGTCTGCTACTGCCGAGGCCATACGCTTTAACGGTCGAGTAAAATAGCGACGGAACACCCATGCGGTCAGAAGCAAAATAGGCAGAAAACCCAATAGCATTGCCTGAATGAGCTGATTAGACAGCGCATTGGCAACACTCATCATGTCGCTGTTTGGTTTGACAATGACCATTTTCCAATAAGTGAATGGCATACGAAACACGAAAGCGGTGGCAGGCTCTTGTAATACAAAATCATTGGGTACATCGATGGTGTCCACTAAATGACTGTCTACCAAATTAAAGGTCTGATCGATGTTTAGTAGGAGCAGCGCTGAGAGCAGCTTAGACTCTTGCTCGCTGATTTTACCCACATTGGTGGTACTCAAAATACTGCGTGCTGCCAACGTATAACGGTTCTCGTCTTTGGCAACGGCTTCATCAATAAGCGTTTGATTGATACTATCCAGACTATCAGCAATGGGCGCAAAACCAGGCGTTTTTTCTGCCAACTGATGCGCGGTCACCATCTCGCCTTGAGGGTTGTTTTCGGTCACTTGAGTGACAATAGATTGGTCAGGAAACGTTAAAAACCGATTGTCCAAATCTACTAAAAATACGTAACCACCAAGCTTTTCTTGCCATTTTTTCATGGCTGTATCGAGGTTATCGAGCAGCAGATTGAACGTCACTACCCCGTCAAAGGCTTGATTGCGACTGTCATACAAGGCTTTAGCACAGGTCATCATTGGCTGATTGCTCACCGGATCAAAGTACGCTCGGCTCCACACACAATGATCATGACGCGCATACATTGCAGGGATGTACCACCAGTCTCGATAATATGCATTGGGCGTTTGCAGCACCTGATTGTAGCGCTCTGTCTGCTGCATGACACCAGATTGATCACGCATCCACACAAATGATTTGCGATCTCGTCCCTCAGTATATGTGTTGAGATCAAACCACACACCCCCGCCCACGATTCTCTGATCGGTTTGGCTCATGAGGTTATTAAAAGCCTCTTTATACAAAGCGTCCTGTTTGGGCAATCCGCCAGCTATGGCACTGGTCGCTTTTGCCAAGCCATCGACGTGATTGATACTCGTCATGATGCTGTTGATCACTTCATTACCAGTTTCAACCACAGTTTCCGATGTCATTGCCAATATGCGTGGCTTTCCTTGGGTTTCAATGACCCAATACACCATCATAGTAATGAGCGCAAACGCCAATGCTAAGATAATCAGCATACGTGTGGTGATACTACCGAGCCGACCAGCTCCACTCATAAAAACACCCTATCTGTATGTGCTACGTCTGTACTTCCTAGGATCGGCATCCAGCAATGGAGGAGCGATAAAGGTTGATAAACAGCAATTTATAATGGGCTTAAGGATACGATGTGGTTATGACAATATAGTGACAAAAGACACACAAATTGATAGAAGACAGCAATCCTAGCGCGGATTGAGGGTTTTAGGAGTATTAATACTAAATACTTTTTGTTGAAAAAGTGAGGGCAACTTAAAAGACAACAAGATTGAAATTCATATCACATAATAAATATACAACTAACTATGATTATGCAAATAAAAGTAGGACTGCAACTTACCTATATATTAGATCCATTCACTTTCCAAATATTCATATTCTCTAATATTCTTATTTCTTAATTACTTTGTCTTAAATTTAATCTATCGATATTAATCTCTTTCTTATTTTCCAAAAATTTTGAGCAGTAGTAATGATTATGTAAATATTTTTAATTTTACAATAATTACTCAGACTTACATTATTGAAGTTTATTAAACACTTAAGTAGTAATGTATTGTCAAACCCTAGGCTATGATACTTTTCATATTGGATATGCCAATAATAATCAATCAGATAATTGCATATTTATATTTCGTAATTATTGCTCATGAAGCAGTACATATTAGATGATATATAGGGACAGATTATGTTGGTCAGCAATGGAGTACCTCGTAAAAAAATACTAAAAAATATAGCGAGCACTTCTATAAAACAATCGCTACAAGAAACGCATTCCCCAGCTAGCCAAGAGCCTAGTTTAAGCTTTCAACTCATGACACGCGCTGAACCACCAGCACTGGTTATTGCTACCATTCAATCCCTACTTGCTGTTAAAGCACCTCAAGACGAAATCATTATTATCGATAATAATAATACGGCAACCTCACTATATCGACCATTGGCCGCGTTTTGTGCCAGCTTAGATCCCACGCAGCAAGTGCATTTTTATCATATCGACGCTGTCGCAGGTTTTAAGGCAGGTGCATTGAATTTGGCATTGGGACTGATGAATCCAAACTGTAGCTATCTCGTGGTGGTCGATAGTGACTATCAAGCGTTACCACAGGCAAGATCATCCATTGCCGATGCGATCAAATGCCATCCTGAACACTCCTTACTTCAGTTCCCGCAGTTTTACCGCAATGGTGGGCAAGTGGATACGCAGAGCGAACTGAATCATTACTTCAACCATCATTTATATCGCCCTTTCAATCAAGATCGTGCATTATCGACAGGGACTTATGCAGTTATCCGCCGCTCAGCGCTTTTAAATTTGGGCGGTTGGTCGGGGGCTTCAATTACCGAAGATGCGCAGATGGGTGTCCTCATGCACCAAAAAGGCTTTCACAGTAAATTTATACCACAAGTTATTGCCACTGGTTTATTGCCCAATACGTTGAACGATTTGATGTCTCAGCGTCGACGCTGGATCTATGGCAACATGCAAGTATTGCAAGATTATGCAGCGAAGCCGTTTTTCTTGTCAGCCAAAGAATCTGACAGCCCATTACGTGTGAGTGAGCGCCTAGCTTATACGCGTGCTCACCTCTCACAGCTCAGTGCTTGGATCAATTTCACAGGGTTTTTTATCTTTTTGCAAATATGCGCCTTGTTAGTAATTGGCATATCACTTTTCAATCGTCACTTGGATATGTCTGTGCTCACGCCTTTATATTTGGTGTATACCAGTTACGCGATCTTTTTGGGCAGGCGTTTGTGGGCGTACTGTCATGATGAATCACCGCTTAACAAGCAAATTGATAAAAACCACCAGACCAGCACGCATACAAAATTGCGGGCATGGCTGATGCATCTCAACTTTTGGGAGCTTGGCGCACTATCGTGGTTACCCGTGCTGTGGGGACGTACCAAGCCCTTTATATGTACACCAAAGCAAGAATTTATTCAGACCAGTCGTTCTGTGCAACTGGCAAATATTGCCGCCTTACCAAAACTGCTGCTGACCCTAAACCTCATAACAGCGATCTGTGTCGCGCCTTTTTCACCGCTCTATTCACCCATATTGTTCTTCTGTGCAATGACTGTCTGTTTGTTGAAGCTGGCAGCGGCAAGAGTGGCGATGGATAATTTTGTTGCTACCGAGCAAAAAGCACCCAGTATCAGCACCAAATCAAAACCTGCTATCACCACTTTACATAAGCAAATCAAACCTATAAAAACAGCTGATATCACAGCAGTTTTTGAAGATAAAAAAACCATCAATTACTAGACGTACAAACCTTTATATCTGTTTTTTAAACGTGGTACTGATTGTTTAGTACTTATTTTGATTCATTTTTAGCGTACATTCATTGCTATTTTTTCTTTTGAGGTTCTTATGTCTTGTGACATGTCATCTGATTTTTTAACGACTGCTAATCTTGCTGAGATTCGTCCTACTACTCTTCCAAACCGACCACTGCGTATAGCCATCATCGCTCATTGCCTATACCCAATCGCCCAGCCATATGCGGGTGGCCTTGAAATGATTACCCAGCTTTTATGTGATGAGATGGAAGCGCAAGGTCATGAGGTATTGCTTTATGCGCATGAAGACAGTCAAACACAGGCGACATTAGTCCCCTTCTTAACGCGAGATGAATTCGATGCGACAGTCTATGATAATGAGCATGAATCCTTAGGGATGAGCCGCGAGGAGCTGTATCAGTATTTGGTCTATCAAAGCGCATTACGTGATCTGATCGATCGTGATGCGCGCGGTGAGATTGATATTGTTCACAATCACAGTCTGCACCATATCCCAATGATGACCGGTCAAGCGTTTGGTGAGCGCTTTTTTACGACTTTCCACACGCCTATATTTCCCCAGCTGCGCTTGGCGCTTCTGACGTTACGTCATGGTACCAAGACTCAGTTTACGGCTATCAGTCAACATCAGCAGCAGCTTTTTTCTGAATTCGTACCCTCACAGGTGGTTTATAACGGAATCGATGTGGCGTCTTTTGTAGCCAATATCGACGTTGATACTGCTAGCGATGCCAATAGCGAGCATGAAAGTTACTTTTGGTACGGACGCATTTGTCCCGAAAAAGGCACGCATTTGGCAATGCAATACTGTATGGAAGCAGGTAAAAAACTCATCATTGCTGGGCCGAAAAGTAACGAAGAGTACTTCAACGAGTACGTGGCACCCTTATTGGCAGAAGACTGCAAATACAACGAGTCACCACTGTTTGACTATGTGGGTCATGTCACAAAAGATGAAGTAAATCGGTATTTGTGCCAAGCGACAGCCATGCTATTTACAAGCACTTGGGATGAACCTTATGGGTTGATACTGGCAGAAAGTCTGGCTTGCGGTACGCCTGTCATTGGCTTTAACGTAGGTGCCAGTGCAGAAATCGTCACACCAGATACAGGTATCATCGTGCCAAAAGAGGACAAAGCCGCTTTTATAAGAGGCTTTTCTGAAATTAAACACATATCACGTCAAGCTTGTCGCAATCGCGCTGTGGCGTTTTGTTCCGTATCAGCGATGGTGGAAGGCTACCTTGCGTTATATCAAACAGCGGTAAGTAACAAGCAGCAGATATTTGAGTCTAATGGACAAAAAAGCGTTCAAGCCAGCACTCACGCCGATGCGCAAGAGAGTATTCAAAGCAATGCTCAAAATAATGATGTTAGGCAGATACCAAATACCTTTAACCATTTAAGGGATGAAAGACAGCAATTGACTGCTTCAACTAATGACCTCACTACTATGGCCTATGGAGAATAATGATGCTGCGTATTGGCTATTATGCACATCATCATGGGTCAGGTCACTGCCGACAAATAGACAAGCTTGCCGCTCTACTACCGATTCAAAAAAGGCAGCAATTAACTGTATTTACCAGCTTGGCTCCAGAAGCGTATGCTTTTAGCGCTATTGATGAGCAGCAGATTGTCCGCCTTTATCCAGAGGATGAGCGTACAGATGACGTCTTAAAAGGACGCGCAGGCAAGTATTGGCAACCAGCAAGTCTACATTACTCTCCTATTGGTAATGCTGATATTCAAAAGCGTAGCCATCAAATACTAAATACGATTGTGCAGCGCGACATTGACTTGATGATTATTGATGTTAGCGTTGAAGTGGCCATGCTATGCCGAACGGTAAGTATTCCCTATCTCTACGTGAGGCTACCGGGCCTTCGGGACGATACACCTCACCTTGAGGCTTTTGCTGGCGCGCTTGCGTTACTAGCCCCTTATCCTCAAGCGATCGAAGCGGCAATGACGCCCAGTTGGGTACGTCAAAAAACAGTGTACCTTGATTTTATCAATCTCACCAAAAACGACATATCAAGCCATCAGGACTTTATCAAAACGCTGACGACACTGACTGCCGACCATCCAAACGTTATCTCTTCATTTGCAACCAAACCCATCATCACTGTCATTAAAGGCTACGGCGGACATGAAGCCATTGACGCAAAACTGCCTGAGCTGCGCCGTTTATTACCTGACGCTTTTATCATATCGCTTGGACCGATAGATAATGACTTGAGAGCTTACGTTGATGTGGCTATTCACGTGAATGATGTGACACCATTTATGTATTACAGTGATTATTTGCTGATGGCCTGTGGACTCAATGCCGTGGCGCAAGCCTATTATTGTACAACGCCGCTTGTGGTCTTGCCTGATGAGCGTCCACACCAAGAGCAAGCAACCATGGCGCAGGCGTTGATAGACCAAGGGCGTGCATTGAGCTGGGAGCAATTCGTATACTCGATGAGTGCTGAATCTACCTCCGCTTATCCTACCAAAATCACTGCTTCGCAAACACAAGATAACTTGAATGATGATAGACCGTCATTTTTCCCTACTGAAGACTCGTTTGCGGCTCAGGCATTGATGGACAGCATTATCACCTACTCGACCGCTAAATCTTGGTTCAACGAATGGCTGTTGCCGCAACTTGGGTTGCGCCCTGAGGCTTAACGTCATTTTAGTCTGCCACTCTAATAACTAACCCTTTGAATTTTAATCCTTTGAATCTTAGACCTATTATAAAATAACGGTAATGAGCGATGACAATAAAAACAACCATTCCTATATCTACGATCAATTCAGATACGAGTCTCAATCGTAAACCAGTAACTGTTATCACGACTTGTTATGGACGAAACCGTCACCTTTACAACTTATTGGCCAGCCTCACGCATGGCAGCATACAGCCTGATGAAGTAATTATTGTCAATGATGATGCTGATCCTCAGTGCTTGGCTAAGTTCCCTTTAAACATCGTACAAATTCCCACAACCATCAATGCGTCAACTGACAATATGTCCGACGTACCTACCAAGACAAGATTTGATATTGGTCACAATCGCAATCTGGGAGCTGCTCGCGCTACTCATGATTTGCTAATATTTTTAGACGTGGATTGTATCGTCGCGCCGACGTTTATTGAGCAGTTAAGTGCTAAACTGCAAGCGCAACCGAATGGGCTATTGATGGGGCAACCGCGCTATCTGACGCGGCCATTATCAGAAGAAGAAAGCAGCAAATTACAATGCGGTACGCTCTCTATGAATTGTTTGAATAGGCTCTCTGTATATAACCCTTATCGTGATAATTTTGATGATAATGAGTCTATTCCTTTAGCCCTGAATCAAACTGCGACTAAAAAAACAGCAATGAAAAAAACTGACGATTATGGCGCATTTTGGAGCTTATGCTTTGCTATTACTCGCCAGCAATTTGAGCAACTTGGCGGATTTGACACCCAATATACAGGTTATGGGGCAGAAGACACGGACTTGGCGTTTACCGCACGCCAGCTGAATATTGATTTTTATCTCACGGCTGATGTGGTTTATCACCAGCAGCATAGTGTCTATAGGCCGCCGCTCAATCATTTAGACAGTATTGTCATTAACGCCAATCGCTTCTATGATAAATGGCAATGCTGGCCGATGGATGGATGGCTTTTGTCGTTTGCAGACATGGGACTGATCAATTGGCAAGCCAACCAGTCAACCCCAATTACTCTGATACGTAAGCCCAGTCATGCTGAAATAGAATCTGCTCATTGCCCTCACGCAGCATACGTTTGATGTAAGATGCCTATCATTGACTGATTCGTTCTGAATAACCGATCTTACATAGCTAGTATTGGCGAATGATTTCTACTTCTGGCGGCGGTGCGCTCATCTCTTGGCGTTCAAACTCCCAATTATGCCCTTGCCAAAAATGAGCCGTCTTATCGTTATCATTAAACCCAAGCATCAACAGTCTCAATGGCAACTCTGTGTTTTGAATGTGCTGCAAATGCGTTCGAGCCGCAAGCAACAATCGATACAGTAGAAACCCTGACGAAGGTGCCGATGAGTGAATATCGGTAAAGCATGGATAATCAGCAACGACTGGATGCTGCTCTGATAAAACACCGTGATGCTGCGTGTTTTGTAGCAACGCTTGCACAGATGATGGGACAGTTAGTATACGCTCATCAGTGATGGGATCATCATGCGGACTTGGATCGTCATCTAGCGAGGGAAATTGATAAGACTGATTGCTCAGCAAGATGCCTAAAGGTGCTGACTTTGCCATGCGCTTGATGACCGACACATTATTGCTGCGCGGCGGCAAGCCAAAATGCAATTTACTGTCACCAATTTGACGAAAAAACAATAGCTTGGGTAGTGTACTGGCGAGCGGATGGTTGGCAAAAAACTCTGCATGTATAAAGTGATTGAATAACACCAACACATCGTCAGGCTGCAATAATGCCTCAAGTTGATCCGTACCAATCGATGGATTATTGGCGATAAATACAAGGCGATTGTTTTGCGCTAAGGCAGTTTGAATATTGGTGGGCAAACTTGTAAAAGCAGCCTGTTCTGTACTGATATTATTTATATTGGCTTCGCTATCTTGTGATAGTGAACGATCATTTGAAGGTATCGAGGTTTTTATGTGCGCCATTTTTGTCCTATTTGATATCAATACTCTATTACATACCCATCAAGCATCGTGTGCCATTGGATTTTCTCTGAGAGCCGTTAAGCGAGCTTAGGCGGTACAGAATACGTACCCACAACATGAGCCACCAAGTCGCTTGTTCCTTCTGAATAAAGCGACACCTCCCCCACTATGAGCGTGCGTCCGACTTTCATTAACGTACACTCTGCAATGATACGCGCCTCTGCTGAAGGTTTACGCAAAAAATTGATGGTGAGGCTTGTTGTCACTGTCAATGGTACAATGCCAATCTTACCAAGTATCGCCACATAGATAGCCACATCGGCAATGCTCATGAGCACAGGTCCCGATACCGTACCGCCAGGACGCAGCTCGTTGATGCCGATATCATGCGATAAGGTTGCCCCCATCTCATCCACTGATTCAACGACGCATTTGGTTTGTGGGAACTCTACTGCCATAAAGGCCGTGATTTCTTCTTTAGTTGCAGACATGCTCTTCCCTTAGCGATTTTTTTATTAGAGACTGCTATCCTGATTCATCAATGTACAACGGGTGTACCCTCTGTACTAAACGCAAAGCCTTTATTGCTAAAATTACCAATCATAACCGCTTCAATAACAGGTTTGACTGTCTCATCAACGCCTTCAACTTCGATGATAAAATTGGCACCTGAACCGCCTTTGTCTTCTTCTTTTTCAACAATGTAATTCAGCGTTGCCATCGCAGGAAGCTTTATAGGCTTGGTCAAATAAGATTTAATTAAAGTACCACCCGTATCATAATAATCAATCTTATTGACGTAGAGAGACTTATCTAAAGTGGTATTACGGACGCTTAGCGTCGCCGACAATAGGACTTTGCGATTGTCTCTGTCGGTATAAATGTCTGAATAAATCGGCACATAAAAGGTTTGCTTGTAGCTAAGCCGACTGTGATCCACATCCGATATCATCTCCAATGCTTCAATCGGATCTTCATGGCTCTCTGATAAGACAACATTGGGATCTTGCGCAGACTGACCACAGCCTGATAATAGTGCCGTGGTCGCGATCAATAAGATGGACATATTGTACTTATTCATAAGTTTTCCCTTTTGCCGTTTTACGTCACTGCCATCGCAATCGTCTATTTTATTTTGACACCAACGCTACGCAAAAACTGGTTGATGTCATCGTTTGCGCCGTAGATGACCAGTACGTCCTTATCTTGCAATATTTGCTCAGGCATCGCCAATCCTCGAATGCTTGGTTTGCTTTGCGTACGACCAAAGCTGTCTTCATAATACTCATAGCGCAGGGTACTAAGCAATCGAATATTAAACTTTTGCTCGAATTCTAGCTTACCCACACTTTGACCAATCAGCGTTCTTGGAATGCTAATTTCTACCAGGCTAAAGTGATCACTCAGCTCAAACGAGTCTACAAAGTAACGCAGCGACAGCCTTTTTGCCCAGCGCTTGGCCGCTTCTTTTTCGGGATGGATAAGATCATCCACCCCGATGGCTTGCAGAACTTTTTCGTGTAATGGATTGATACTTCGACTGATCAAACGCTTGGCTTTTAAGGTTTTAAATAAAGCCGTCACCATCACATTCTCGCCTTGGTCTTCGCCAATAGCCACGATAACAATATCGGTATCGCTAATGGGTAAACCTTTCACGGTATACTCATCTGTTGCATCCATACAAATGGTATGAGAAATGACTTCTTTATAGGCCTCAACCTTTTGCATACTACTATCAATGGCGATCACTTCATGACCTTGACGGGTCAGTGCTATTCCTAACGATGAGCCAAAATTGCCTAATCCTACGATGATATATTTCATGACCTTAAGCCTTGTTTCGTTATTTTTTAAACCCTTTAACCGTCTGATTTAGCGACTGTTAAATAAACTGTTAAATCTAAAACCACCACCCTGACCCCTAACTGACAGCCTATTTACTGCCCGTTAGTTAATCGTAATCTCTTCTGTCGGATAATGATAATGACGCGGACGTCTGTTTTTGAGTAGCGCGATAAAGATGGTCAGCATACTCACCCGCCCAACAAACATAATGACAGAAACCACGATTTTACTAAAATCTGATAGCTCCGTTGTCAAGTTCAAACTAAGACCAACTGTGCTATACGCTGAAAAACACTCAAAGACCACTTTTATCAAATCAAGTTCTGGTTGATCGTAACTGATAAGCGTCACGCCCGTACCGATGACAAGTAATGACAACCACATGATAGAAAACGCGCGACGAATAGATATCTCAGCGATTTGTCGTTTGAATACTTCTACCTTGTTCTGTCCACGCGCCAGACTTAAAGTATTCAATAGCGCAATGGCAAACGTACTGGTCTTGATACCACCACCCGTTGAGTTGGGCGATGCACCAATCCACATTAAAAATATCGTCAGCATAATCGTTGGAAACGCAAGCGTCCCCATATCAACGCTATTAAATCCAGCGGTTCGTGGCGTCGCACCAGTGAAAAACGCTGTGACGAGCTTACCAAAAAAGCTGGTATGCTCAGCAAGTACACTGTTGTACTCAAAAATCATCACCCCAATAACCCCGATCAATAATAACGCACCTGTCATAATCAAGGTAATACGGCTATTGATATTAAGCAACCAAGGCTGATAGGCACAGCGCTGATCATTACGATATAGCAGTCGCTGGGCACGATAACGCAAATAACGCAGTACGTTGACCACGATCGTAAAACCCATACCACCAAAGATAAAAGTGGTCACAATGATCAGTTGTAATGGATAATTGAAGCGTAGCGAATCATCGTACAGTCCAGCACTAAATGTAGAGAACCCCGCATTACAAAAAGCCGAAACGGCATGAAAAACAGAAAAAAACAGCTGCTCTGACCAGTCCATACTTTCGATATTGTAGATACTGACATAAATAAGTGCGGCCGCTACGGCCTCAACGACAAAGGTAACATATAAGATAGATTTGAGTGTCGAGACCACATCACTCATACCGCTCATGTGCGACATCTCACTAATACTCGCCTGCGTCTCATAACTGACGCCACCTTTAAAGAAGTAACTAAAGTACGTCACAAACGTCAAAATACCGAGTCCACCGATTTGTATCAGTCCCATGATGATGACTTGCCCAAAAGTCGTAAAATAGGTTGCGGTGTCCACCACAATCAGACCCGTCACACAAACCGCACTCGTTGCCGTAAAGAGCGCATCAATAAAAGACAATGGCTGCGTCGTGGCATTGGGCATCATCAATAATAATGCGCCAATCAATACGACAGACAAGAAACTTAAGATAAAAAACTGGGCAGGGTTTAAAAAAGTACGTTTGAGATTAAAATCGTGATCAGACATTTCACGAATAAAAGTGACAAATACTGCAATTTTTATGGCAACAAACCCATCAACAGGGCCGGATAGTCCTAAGCGTACCAAATCCGTAAAGTGCGCACCTAACAGGATAATAATGGCAATACTGGTAAAAAAGTCAAAAACCGCTACCTTGCTCAAGGTCAGCGGTTTTTTGGTATAGAGATAGCGCCCTGCGGTTAGCGTAAAACCTAGAAAGATAATGGCCAAATAAAAGATATGAAAAACTTGTTGTAGCCACGTGGGTAAGGTAAAACCGCTATCTAATAAAGCAACTGCGACACCAATAATACTAATGAAAATCATAAAATTGTTTAACAATCGATAACGCGTGGCTGCATTCATAGCCTTAATCCATGATGGAAATAACCACGGTATTTATACTCCTTTTTTTTACTATGCACAAAAAATGATTATAGATAATCGTAACCAATTATTAAACACTCATACTTAATATGAAATAATAGAGCAAGATAAAAACCCTCGTCACACTGTGAAATATGCACCTGCGCTATCAGCTAATACGTTATTTTTTAACAATCTTGGCCGACATCTTTACCCCGCCCCATGTCACCAAAGCCACACCAAGCGCGATCAATGACGCACCCAAAAACAAACCTGCCGGCGGATTCTCTCCTTGCAAAAAAATAGCCACAGGAACACCAACCACTGCACCAACCGAACCCAATAAACTCAATAAAACGGGGCCTCCTGTCTTTTGTAGCACAAATAGCAGTAAAAACTGACCGGCAAACAAACCTGCTTGCACGACTATCACTCCGAAGGGCAGCCATCCTGTCAACGACACATGGACTGAAAAATCAGGCAACGCGCTACACATAAACAGCAGTAACGCAGCCGCTATTAACATACCAGGAGCTAAGGCATTCGGCGATGCTTGGTCAGGCCAGCGTAACGTGCGGTATATATTGCCAACTGCCAAAAGAACAGGCCCACAAAGTGCCAGCAAAATCCAAACGATACTGGCATCTGGTGCTGAAAACTTACGCACAGCCAGTACTCCTGCCCCAGTCAGTGCTGCTGCCACACCCAACGCACGGATAATATTAAAGCGTTCCATACGCAGCATTAGTGCACCCAGATAAGTGAGCAACGGAGGCAGCGAGACAATTAACGCAACGAAGCTGGCACCAACATGCGGAATAGCAGAAAATAGCAATAAATTAGAACCGGCAACACTGACCAGAGCGGCGACAAAATAATACTCGAAGCTGCGCGCCGTTAAAGGAGGTAATTCTTTTTTGATGATCGCCACTACCAATAAAATAATGGCTGCGCCTGTGATTGACCAAAATAAAAAAGCCAGCGGCGTGACCCCTATCTCATTCGCATATTTTGCCAAATTGGTAGAGATACCTATTAGCGCGCCCCCAACCAACAAGCACGTAAAAGGGATAAGCCATGCGTGCTTATTGTGACTTGTCTGCTGTTTTGACACATCACTCATCAATTATCCTATCAGGTGAGCGTTTAGATGACCTTTTAAATGGCATGGCGATGTTACTTACTTGGTCGCACATCTGACTGATAGCACTCTTAGCCACACAACCTGCCTTCTTGCTGGTAAGCTCGTCATTGATCGCTTATGATTTACGACTCGACTACTCAGGCAACAATTTAGTAAGCATCTCATCTATCTCAACTTTGAACTCTCTGTCTTCAATTTTATTGGCACTGATTTTGGCATTCTGTAGGCTTTTGATGGCAGCCTCTGTGTCACCCATCTCAAGCTGTAGAACCGCCATCGAAAACGCAATCGATGACATATGATCTTTTGAATTTATAGCTGCCGCTTTCGTCAGTGCTTTTTCATAGATAACCAACGCTTCATCCAAGTCTTCAGTAAAATCTGCAAGCGTCTCCCACTGCTCTGGATGGTCTTTACCGGTGTTTTCGTTATCAATACAAATGGCCTTTAGCTCTGCATATAGTGTATCGAATTCTGCTTGATTGCCTTTGCGATCCGCTTCTAGCAAGTCTTCAGCCAAGGTGTAAATCGCTTTATATATTTTGGTATTAATCATTACTCATAACCTTTGTATACTATTCTTTAGGGGGTTTTTAGATGACAGTGGATTTTAGACATGAGAAAAATAAGAACCGTCAGAATCTGCCATCATAGACGAAACACGGACGCTTGGCGCGTATTTATACGCAATCACACCAAAACAGTTTTGTGAAAAATAAGTCGATTTACTTTAAAACCGATACAGTGCTACTGAGATGTATGATGAAATCCTCATTAAAATAACACAAGATGTCATGAAGCTCAGGCGTTTGTTTTCTCTAAAATAAAACGAAAAAAGCAAGACATGCGCTGTCTTGCTTTTTTGACTACGGTTATTTATTAAAACTAGCGAATGATTTGACTATATTTGGCACAAGAAGCTGGCTGCCAATAAAACTCAGTAGCACCAAACTCATCATCACGCATACGACCTTCATAGGTATTATCAAAGATGATTTTATATTGGCAAGTGTCTACGTTGTTATTGGCATCATAAAACTTGAGAATATAATCCCATTCACGAGCATTAAAACCTTCGCTAAAGTGCGGTGTACCGATTAATTTATAAATCTCATCTTTGGTCGTGCCCACTTTGATCTTAGCAATATCATCTTGAGTGGCAATAGTGCCACCTTTTTGCCATGCCTTTTGTGCATCAGGAAACACAAGATTGTTGGCATCCACTGAACCATGCTGAGCACCAGGCGTCAAATGCCAAGTTGGCATGATATTTTTTTGAGTACAACCCGCTGTGAATAGTAAAGCGGTCGTGACTAACAAGCTATAACGATATACAGATTTTTTCATTATCTATCCCTTAATATATTTTATGAGTAAGCTGACAGCGCTTATTGATCAATTAAAAGCGCTGCCATAAAGTCATGTGGTTCAATTAGAAATGGAAGCCTGCACCAACTGCGCCGCCTGCATTTCCTTGGGTATCTGCTGTACCATTTACCTTGATTACCCAGCGGCCATTATCAGATACTTTGGACACACCAATTGCAACTGCACTCTGGCCGTTGTAAGTGGCGATACCACCGCCAACCATTGACTTACCAGGGATATAAGCTTGCGGTAGTGAAGACATTGCCATGGCAGCTGAAATACCTGCATTTGCGTCATCTTCTACTTCGTTAATCTTATAACCCAACTCATTGACACTATTGCTCAGCTTATTATCAAGTGCAGTTAATTGACCAAGATTGACCGCATCATTAACCTCGATACCATCAGCAACACCAGTAATGGTTTTATCACCTGCGTTGATACCTGCTGTTGTCATACTCGGACCATCTTTGATGGTCACGCCCGTATTATTGACCGTTGTATTACCAGTAGTAACTGTATCAGCTGTGATGTTATCCACATCGATATTGCCATTCAAATCAAACTTGATGCCACTGCTGGTAGCGGTTGTCGTGATGTTGTTACCACCTTCAAACTTCAATGCTGTCGTATCGCCAATCGGCTTACTGATAGTAGCGCCACTATCAGCACCGAAGCTTAACCCTGCATCCAGTCTGTCTGTATTGGCTTGAATGTTTTCATTGGCTTGAGCATTGCTTTGATTGACTGCTGCAATAGCATCACTGATATTGCCTTTGCCAGTTCCGCCAATATTGCTAGCAGTTAGGTTGCCTGACGCATCAAGTGCCGCATCACCACCAATGATACTCGCCACACCATTTCCAAGATTATGCAACTGACTGCCGTTGACAGCATCTGTACTACCCGCACTAACGTTACCTGCTTTAACATTGGTGATCGTTGTACCTGCAGCGCCGCCACCTAAAGTAATGCTACCTTTATTGACTGTACCATCAGCGTTTTTGTCATATTGAACTGCACCCGCTGTTAAATCAGTCAAACCATTTGATACAGCATCTACCTGGCCTTTAGTAGCAGCATCATTAGCTGCCACGCCATCGGCGACATTGGAAATAGTGCGATTACCTGCATTAATACCAGTAGATGTGACGCTTGGTCCGCCAACAATCATCAAACCATTCGCGCCATAGTTGCTGGTATTTGTACCATCAGTAACGTTGGTGCCTGTGGCCGTCATAGCTGTGACATTACCATTGCCATCGTCAATTCTAACGCCTGAATTATTGGTCACAGTGTTGCCTGTTCTAATACTTCCAGTGACACCAAGGTCAATGTTTTGCGCTAGGTTATAGTTGATGCCATTAGCACCATTACTACTGACTACTAAGTTACCGTCGGTATTAGTAAAGTCAACAGTTTCACCCAATTGAACATTGTCAGTTGTACCACCAGCACTAATATTAAAGCCTTGATTGATCGCTGCAGTGTTGCTTGTAGTACGATTATCTAAATTACCTAATGCAGCGCCCACGTTGTTAACGGTAATGTTTGTTTCGGTGTTGTTTCCATCATCCAGTGTGTAGGTTGGTGCACTGACTGTACCAGTCACTGCATTGTAACTAGCTGCACCGCCTAAGTTGGCTGCTGTGCTAACTCCTAGTGCATCTGTTTTAGCATCAGCAGCACTGTTTGACGCCTGTAGCTGACCGAAAGTAGCCGCATCATTGTCTGCTACACCATTGGCAACGTTAGAGATGGTACGATTGCCTGCATCGATACCAGCAGCTGTGATGCTTGGGCCTGTAGCACCGTTGGCATCAGTAAAGCTTAGGCCTGTTTGGTTCACAAGCGTGCTGTTACCGTTACCATCTGTTGCCACAAAGCCATTGGCACCATAGTTGCTAGTGTTTGTGCCATCAGTGACGTTGGTGCCTGCTGCCGTTAAGGTGCTAACGTTGCTACCATTGGTAATGGTATTGCCCAATACTGTGCTGTTATTGCTGTTACCATCAATGTCCATCACATTCGTGCCAGTTGCTGTAAGCGTGGTCACGTTGCCGTTACCATCTTTTGCAGTCACGCTATCGATATCAAGATCACGAGCAGTTTTGACTTCATAGTTACTAGCCCCTGTTAGAGCATCCGTGGTTTCAGTAACGACGATGTTTTCGCCTTGAGTCACGGTGGTCTTCGCTCTGGTAGCAGTTTGTCTTACGTTGGTGATGGCACCGTCAATGGTGTCAGCACCAGTACCACCGATGTTGGTTGTGGTGACCACACCGCCTCTGTTCACAGCATTACCGCCGATAACGGTCTTAACAGAATCTGCCGTTGTAAACAGCTGACCGCCGTTGATAGCTTCTTTGCTGTTCACGGCAATGCTTCCATCAGCCACATTGGCCATAATTTGGCTGCCTGCATCGATACCATCAGCTGTGATGCTTGGACCTGTGGCACCGTTGGCATCAGTGAAGCTTAGGCCTGTTTGGTTCACAAGCGTGCTGTTACCATTACCATCTGTTGCCACAAAGCCATTGGCACCATAGTTGCTAGTGTTTGTGCCATCAGTGACGTTGGTGCCTGTGGCTGAGGTAGCCGCTCTATTGCCTGCATTATCAAAGACAACATTACCTTGTGCGCCGCTCAGATTGGCATTGCCTGCTTGATCAAATAGAGCGTTACCGATGGCGCCACTTAGGTTAACGTTACCCGAATCATCAAGTATGGCGTTACCGATAGCAGCGCTTGCATTAGTATTGCCTGAGTCATCGGTCAATATGGTACTGCCAGCATTGTATCTGCCAGTATTACCGTTACCATCTGTTGCCACAAAGCCATTGGCACCATAGTTGCTAGTGTTTGTGCCATCAGTGACGTTGGTGCCTGCTGCCGTTAAGGTGCTAACGTTGCTACCATTGGTAATGGTATTGCCCAATACTGTGCTGTTATTGCTGTTACCATCAATGTCCATCACATTCGTGCCAGTTGCTGTAAGCGTGGTCACGTTGCCGTTACCATCTTTTGCAGTCACGCTATCGATATCAAGATCACGAGCAGTTTTGACTTCATAGTTACTAGCCCCTGTTAGAGCATCCGTGGTTTCAGTAACGACGATGTTTTCGCCTTGAGTCACGGTGGTCTTCGCTCTGGTAGCAGTTTGTCTTACGTTGGTGATGGCACCGTCAATGGTGTCAGCACCAGTACCACCGATGTTGGTTGTGGTGACCACACCGCCTCTGTTCACAGCATTACCGCCGATAACGGTCTTAACAGAATCTGCCGTTGTAAACAGCTGACCGCCGTTGATAGCTTCTTTGCTGTTCGCGGCAATGCTTCCATCAGCCACATTGGCCATAATTTGGCTGCCTGCATCGATACCATCAGCTGTGATGCTTGGACCTGTGGCACCGTTGGCATCAGTGAAGCTTAGGCCTGTTTGGTTCACAAGCGTGCTGTTACCATTACCATCTGTTGCCACAAAGCCATTGGCACCATAGTTGCTAGTGTTTGTGCCATCAGTGACGTTGGTGCCTGTGGCTGAGGTAGCCGCTCTATTGCCTGCATTATCAAAGACAACATTACCTTGTGCGCCGCTCAGATTGGCATTGCCTGCTTGATCAAATAGAGCGTTACCGATGGCGCCACTTAGGTTAACGTTACCCGAATCATCAAGTATGGCGTTACCGATAGCAGCGCTTGCATTAGTATTGCCTGAGTCATCGGTCAATATGGTACTGCCAGCATTATATCTGCCAGTATTACCGTTACCATCTGTTGCCACAAAGCCATTGGCACCATAGTTGCTAGTGTTTGTGCCATCAGTGACGTTGGTGCCTGCTGCCGTTAAGGTGCTAACGTTGCTACCATTGGTAATGGTATTGCCCAATACTGTGCTGTTATTGCTGTTACCATCAATGTCCATCACATTCGTGCCAGTTGCTGTAAGCGTGGTCACGTTGCCGTTACCATCTTTTGCAGTCACGCTATCGATATCAAGATCACGAGCAGTTTTGACTTCATAGTTACTAGCCCCTGTTAGAGCATCCGTGGTTTCAGTAACGACGATGTTTTCGCCTTGAGTCACGGTGGTCTTCGCTCTGGTAGCAGTTTGTCTTACGTTGGTGATGGCACCGTCAATGGTGTCAGCACCAGTACCACCGATGTTGGTTGTGGTGACCACACCGCCTCTGTTCACAGCATTACCGCCGATAACGGTCTTAACAGAATCTGCCGTTGTAAACAGCTGACCGCCGTTGATAGCTTCTTTGCTGTTCGCGGCAATGCTTCCATCAGCCACATTGGCCATAATTTGGCTGCCTGCATCGATACCATCAGCTGTGATGCTTGGACCTGTGGCACCGTTGGCATCAGTAAAGCTTAGGCCTGTTTGGTTCACAAGCGTGCTGTTACCGTTACCATCTGTTGCCACAAAGCCATTGGCACCATAGTTGCTAGTGTTTGTGCCATCAGTGACGTTGGTGCCTGCTGCCGTTAAGGTGCTAACGTTGCTACCATTGGTAATGGTATTGCCCAATACTGTGCTGTTATTGCTGTTACCATCAATGTCCATCACATTCGTGCCAGTTGCTGTAAGCGTGGTCACGTTGCCGTTACCATCTTTTGCAGTCACGCTATCGATATCAAGATCACGAGCAGTTTTGACTTCATAGTTACTAGCCCCTGTTAGAGCATCCGTGGTTTCAGTAACGACGATGTTTTCGCCTTGAGTCACGGTGGTCTTCGCTCTGGTAGCAGTTTGTCTTACGTTGGTGATGGCACCGTCAATGGTGTCAGCACCAGTACCACCGATGTTGGTTGTGGTGACCACACCGCCTCTGTTCACAGCATTACCGCCGATAACGGTCTTAACAGAATCTGCCGTTGTAAACAGCTGACCGCCGTTGATAGCTTCTTTGCTGTTCGCGGCAATGCTTCCATCAGCCACATTAACAATCTTAACGCCACTCGCATCGAAACCATTGCCTTTAACCACACCAGTAAAGGTTGGGGCATCAGCAAAGTCAAACACAACATTATTGCCTGTCTTAGTTGCTGTTAGATTGAGGTCATTAGAGCTGACAGTCTGTACCGCTGTGTCTGCTTTACTTAGACTGGTTTTGGTATCTACACTTAGATCTACTGCATAGTCAGTCACATTATTGGCGTTTTTGGTGCCAGCTGTGACTGTAACTGCATTTGATCCACCAGAAACGGTCGATTTGTCAGCGTTGACAGTATAGATGCTTTCACCATTAGTGCCTGTTGTTTCTGCTACATTAGTAACGTTAGTACCTGCCGCTACTTGCGTCTTCGCTGCTTTGACTTGGCCAAAGTTTGCAGCATCAGTATTAGCAGTGCCGTTAGCCACATTGGTAACCCTACTGCCAGCTGCATTGATACCAGTAGAGGTTACACTTGGTCCATTAGTAATCGTTAGACCATTAGCACCATAACTGCTGGTATTAGCGCCATTGGTAACACTAGTGCCTGCTGTAGTTAGGGTAGCAACGTTAGCACCATTTGCCACTCTAACACCTTCATTATTTATAACTGTATTACCTGTAGTCACACTACCAGTAGAACCAAGATTGAGGTTTGGCGACAAGTTGAACGTAAGGTTGGATCCAGTACGTGTAATAGCAATGTTGCTATCAGTATTTCTAAAATCAACTGTGCCATTTGGCGCAATATTCTGCGATGCAGCACCGTTAGCGCTCACATTCCAGCCCGAAGCAGCATATTGAACTGCTTGTTGAACGGTCGTGTAGTTATTACCATTTATTTGCAATCTTGTAGAAACCGTATGGTTATCAGTATTGTAAGAAGAAGTACCGCCTAGAGAGCTTGCGACACTCTGACCCACCGTATCCAAATTATTGCCTAATGAAGTAACGGCTTGATTGGTACGGAATAGCTGACTGCCATTTATAGCGTCAGTACTCGTATCACTTACACGTCCAGCAGCAACATTGGTAATTGTGCGTTTTTCACCTTCTAACGTACCCACACTCACGGTTGCTATGGGAGTAGTGCCTGCATAAGTATAAGTGACACGGTCAATTGTTGCATCTGATGTACCAACAGCTGCCTGAGTTCTTGCACCATCACCTAGTGCAACAGATCGTGCATTGACGGCTTCTGCCCCACGGCCGATAGCAGTAGCATTAGTAGCGGTAGCACGAGCCCCAGAGCCTAAAGCTAATGAATCCATCGCTAGCGCCTGAGCACTTTGACCAAAAGCTGATGCGTTTTGTGCCGTAGCGTCTGAGTCAAAACCGACTGCCAGCGACTTATTAGCAGAAGCCACTGCTCTATCACCTATGGCAGTCGCAGATTCAGCTTCAGCGCGGGTCAACACACCCAATGCCAAAGCATTAAGCTCACTAGCAGTTGAACGATCTCCAATTGCAATACTGCCACGATTTCGAGCAGCCTCCTCTGATGTCAAAGGTGCAAAACCAGATACCGCACTGGTTCCTATAGCAATACTATCTGTACCTAAGCCTTTTGCATCAGTACCATTGGCAACAGCACTGGTGCCACTAGCAGCGGCATTAGTGCCGCTTGCCTGTGCGTTTCGACCACTGGCGCTTGCACTGGTACCCCTTGCTTGAGAATTGATTCCAGTAGTTTCAGAATTAGTACCGAATGCTTGTGAGTCCACCGCTAATGCTTTTGCGTTAAAGCCTTGGGCTGTTGCCCTTGTGGCAGCTGATAATGACTGCTCACCAATAGCGATGCCATTATTGGCAGTGACCTCAGCACGTGTACCAATAACAATAGCGTTATCTACTGTACTGCCAGACTGAAAATCAGCCTCAGCACCTGTCCCCATGACGATAGAATTTCGACCTTGACTGACTGCTTGCTGTCCTACTGCGATCCCACCTTGACCATAAGCCGCTGTACCATTATTACCTATTGCAGTTGAGTTCACAGCTTTAGCATTAACATTGTTACCGATCGCAACACCGCTTCTTGCACCTGAGTCCACTACAGCAGTATGACCTACAGAAAGCGATGAGTTTCCTCCAGCAACGGCAGCAGGCCCAATAGCTAAAGCATCAGCCCCGCTAGCACCATCATTTTGTCTGTTGGCTGTATTAACAGTATTGACACTAAAGTATTTCGTACCGTTCTCTGTAATAGCTTCATTCAACTGACCAACGTTAACCACATCAGTTGCTGCCTGCCCTTTTGCTACATTTGAGATTCGACGATCACTTCCGGTTCCTTGATAGCGGACCACATCTTCTGGCAATGCAGCTGAGCTGATTTGCCCGTTAACTGCCCCTGCAATGGCATCTGCAACACTGTTGTATTGTGTATTATCGATAGTGATACCACTGTACGTGCCTGTAGCTTCGTCAAAAACAACGCCTCCTCCTATAAGCGGCGTTATAGAGTCTTGAGCAAGTTTGAGCTGCCCTACGTTAACAGCATCGTATCTTTGCGAACCATCTGCAACATTCACAATACGGCGTTGAAACTCTCCGCCTACTACCGAACTACCTACAGATATCACTGATTCGGGCCTAGAACTGCCAGTCAAATAGCCGCTCCCCATCGCATCCGTATTCAACGCTTGCGAATTGCGGCCTAATGCAATATTGCTTCCCTCGGCCGTTGCAAGCGCACCAAGCGCAACACCATTAACCCCCGCTTGAGCATCTTTACCTAGTGCTACTGTCTCATCACCTGCAGCACTAGCATTACTACCAAGTGCTACTGAGTTCGTACCAGCACGCGAGCTATTGCCAATTGCAACAGACTGTGACCGACTTTCAGCTACATTATTAGCGTTAGCACCGATAGAAACGTTATTATCCCCAGTCAAGCGGCTCCCAGCTTCAGTGCCGAATGCAACGTTGTCATCACCTATTACATTCTGTCCAGCATTGTATCCAATTGCAGTGGTTCGGTTACCTACTACGTCAGTGCCAGCGTTGGTACCAAGCGCAATATGATCAGTACGATCTCCAGCAAGGTTGCCGACTGTACCGACACCAGCGCCACTACCCAATGCAATACTACGCGCAGTGCCTGCGTAGGCGCCTGTGCCTGCCGCTAAAGTATTGGCTGCTTCTGCTCTAGCATTGTAGCCTGCAGCGAAACTACCGCTACCAGATGCGACAGAGTTAGCCCCCACAGCCGTGGCATTACCAGCACTCGCACGTGCGCTCTTACCAATTGCTGTGGCATCTGATGCTCCTGTTACCTGTGCAGCATCTCCTAATGCTAGGCTACTATTGCCTTGAGCACTGCTATTACGACCAATAGCAATAGCACCTTCTCCGCCTTCACTTTCACCACCTGCTGTAGCACTTTGACCAAGGGCAATAGCGCTTTCACCAAACTCAGTGGTCTTCGCTTCGGGACCAATAGCAACAGAATCAAGCCCATCTGCCATTGCGTCAGGAAGAATGGTATTTGCGCGGAAATATCTGATACCTTCCGCGGTACCCGATTCAAAAAGCAGTTTGTTAATCTGACGACCATTAATCACATCCATGCTGGTAGCAGAAATTTCACCATCACCGACGTTGGTTATTTTTTTATTACCAGCATTGATACCTGCACTTGTGATGCTAGGTCCATTTGTTATAGTCAAACTTTCAACCGCAATATTATTGGCCAAGCCGAATGTAAGGTTAGTGCCGTTACGGCTCACCACTAAGTTGGGATCACTGCTAAAATCAACTGTTCCGCCAGAAGGTACATTGGCTGGTGTTCCACCTTCAGCACTAATATTCCAACCAGCACTGGCGATTCTTCTGACTTCGGCAATATTGGTGGTATTAGTGCTAATCGCATTGGTATTGGCAGCTATATTTGTTTTATTAGTATCGATATTGCCTGCATTAGTAGCAATGGCATTTCTATTAGTGGCAATATCATTTGTGTTAGTAGCAATCGCATTTCTATTAGTGGTAATATCACTAGTATTGATAGCAATCGCATCTCTATTGATTGTAATATCAGCCGTGTTTTGAGCAATCATATCTGAGTCGCTGGGAGCTGCCATCACTTGCATGCTTAACCCAGCACTAATCAGCCCCATACTCAATGCACTTAGGCGTAGTAATCTCACACCTCCTACAGCTTTACCATCAGATACAGTTACTGTACTGGAGCTAACAACGTTGCTAGATGACTTACCTCGGCTCTTTGCATATTCTGCAACGGCCATAAAACAGTTTAGTGATTGATTCCAAATAACTTTATAGCTACGATTCATACTTTCTCATCCTATGACAATTGAGGGCGCTGGGGTGTGGTAAAAAACCTATAGCTAATAAATTTGGAAAAGAAACTTTAGGCTTTATACAAAACATTAATTTAGAAAAAATTAAAAAAACTTTATGTTTCATACAACAAAATAATATTGAAACAATAAAAAAAGCTTAATTAACACTTTCAATACGCTGTGACTATAATGTATTTACATAGATACAATCAATACCACTCGTACCCTCATATTAACCTTTCATCTAAAAATTCACGAGATGGAAAATAGGGAGTTTCTTACTGAAAAAAATTTTGTTAAGATTAAAAATTTTTCTTTTTTAAAAAAATAATTTGATACAATTACTTAAATTTAATTTACTCATCATTTTCAAATTTAAATGAGAAATATTCATTTAACGACTCCCTTTCAAATAACATTTCATATCTATTTCGCTTTACTCAATAGAAAAAATATTTTAAGAGTATTTTTTTAGATTAAGAAAGTATAAAACTGAAAATATAGATAACTTTCTGATAAATATAAGATATCCCTTATATACTCTTTGAACACTACGATTTCTCCCCCTCATTAGACGCTCACTTGTTATATTTTATCTATGGCACCCGAAAGGGCGCATTGTGCCAAGATGAGCAGAATGCTATTCATTTATTAATACTCTAAAATTCAACCTATTCTCATTCTTGTTTTTGTATTCAGGCTTGGCAATCAAGTACCCATCTACATGCCCATAGCATATGATCAAAGATGATGTCGTTTTCTATAGGCGGGTGAATATCGGTGCAATGGATTTAACGCACTTTGTTATGAATTTATACCAAAAAAGAAGATATTCGGAATGAATAAGTGAATAGAGAACTTATTATTAGGTTCCTATCGACTTATTTAATAAAAGAGAAGAAAGCGCAGACATATTATATTTCCCTTATGTTATTAATAACATAAGGGAAATATAATATAAAAAGGCAGATACTAAGTGACGAAAAAACCAAAAGATATTTAAGTAAGGATTTTGAAATTAAAATTTATTGCTCTCGCCAGTGCAACCATAAGCGAGTATCTAATTCAAACTGATGATAGTCCGGTTCCATATGGCAGCATAATTGATAAAAGGATTTGTTATGATCATGCTCTTTGAAGTGCGCCAATTCATGGACAATAATCATCCGTAAAAACTCAGGCGGCGCTTCCTTAAATAGGCTAGCCACCATGATGCTATTGTGTGATTTGAATTTACTGCCTTGTACTCGAGACTGAGTGGTATGAATACCTAGCGCATTTTTCAGCACGGCTAACTTACTACTATAACTGACATTGGATAAAGGGCCGACGTTACGCATATACTGATTTTTTATCTCATTGATATGCTGATACAGTGCTTTGTCACTTTTTATTTCATGTTGATTTGGGTACTTTTTTTCTAAATACTCACCCAGCCTCCCATCGCTGATTAGCAGCGCCGCTTGCGTCTGTATTTGCTCAGAATAATGAGCGATATATTTTAATGTTGTCACAGGTTTGTCCTTAGCGCTTACCTTTGATTGGCTTATGTCTTTGACGTGTATTGACTGCCTTTTTCTATTTTACTTCATATCTCCTTCATCCGTTCTCAAAAATAAACCCCATAAGCCAAAAGTAGCTTATGGGGTTGTTATTTATAAATACTACTTAAACTTACTGTACATACATTGGTAACTCACCGAAGCAGAGAGTTAACGCTCAAGATGTAAGTACTGCAAGTGACGCTCATACTGATTTAGGATATCAACCAATACTTGCTCTTTAGTATAACCAACCAAGTCATACTCTTGCGAGCCCTCACTTAAGAACACCTCAGCACGATAATAAAACTCTGCCTGCTTGTTTGACGTATTCAGTGTAAAATTCGGGCGTTCAGCTTTGATCAAATTGACCTCATAAATAAAGTCATCTTCATCACCATGACCAACACGCAATTTTAGGCCATCTATCTGACCACTGTCCTGACCTATGCCTGCATCGATATTTTGACCGATACTATCAAGATTACGAATATCTAAAGCCGTTTTAAGACCGCCTGCTGCAAACTCTTTTTCCACTTCGGTCATTGCTGGCATCACTACCGTTTGCAAAAATCTTTCGACTTGTTTGTGTCCAGGGAAGCTCACAATACGTTGCAGGCGAGCTTTCCAACCTTTACCACTGTCGAGGACGTTTGCTGTGCCAATCGTACTGGCTTTGCGTTTATTGCCCTCTTCTTTTAATGATTTCCACATCGACATCATATAAAGCACAAGGATCAATGAGAATGGCAGACCAGCAATCACAGAGACCGACTGCAATGAGGCAAAGCCACCAGCAAACAATAAGCCCAAGGTGATAAGACCCGTTGCTGCCGCCCAAAACAAGCGCAACCAGACGGGCGCATCCGTATCATTGGTCATGCCTTTTGAGCTCAGATTTGCCAAGACTAAAGCGCCTGAGTCAGCTGAAGTCACAAAAAATATCAAACCAATAATCACACCAGCAAATGATAAGACGCTGCTGTACGGAAAATACTCAAACAGCGCAAACATACCCATGGCTGCATCATTGACCGCGATTTCACCAAGCTCAGTGGCACCATTGGCAACCAAGTCTATCGCTGAGTTTCCAAAGATAGAGAACCATGCAAAGATAAAACCAAGCGGGATAAACATCACGCCAAACACGAATTCACGTAAGGTGCGACCACGGCTGATACGAGCAATAAACAAGCCTACAAACGGTGCCCAAGCCACCCACCATGCCCAGAAAAATATTGTCCACGCTGATTTCCACTCAGCGCCAGCGGCACCATCATAAGCATAAACGTCAAACGTTTTTGCAACGATGGTTTGAAAATACTGGCCAATATTTTGTGTAAACGCATTTAACAAGTAAACGGTATTGCCCATAATCAATATGGCAAGTAGTAACAATATCGAAGACAGCATGTTAAATTCAGATAAGCGGCGTACGCCTTTTTCAACCCCTGTCATCGCAGAGATAGCAGCAGCAGCAACGACGCCTACAATGATTAAAGCTTGAACGGTTTTGCTAGATTCGATACCGAATACATGGGTCAAGCCAGCATTGGCCTGCAAAACCCCAATACCCAGACTGGTTGCAATCCCCATCAATGTACATACAACACCAAAAGTATCAATGCCATCACCAAGCCAGCCTTTAATCAAGCGCTCGCCAAATATGGGTGTCAAGGGTGAACGCAGCGCAAGCGGCATATTCTTACGATAAGCGAAATACGCTAGTGCCATACCGATGAGGGCATAAATACCCCAACCATGCAAACCCCAATGCAAAAAGGTTTGTGCAAGCGCCTGACGCATAGCCTCAGAGCTAGCAGGCTCAAGTCCGGCATGCGGCGTCAAATAATGCATCAAGGGTTCAGATGCACCAAAAAACAGTAAGTCAATACCGATACCCGCCGAGAACAGCATGGCGGCCCACGCTAAAAAGGGAAACTGAGCCTTTTCATGGTCTTGACCCAGTTTGATATCACCATACTTGGAAAAACCAACAAACAACGCAAATATACTGTACGCGGCCACGACCAGCATATAGTACCAACCAAAATTCGCTGATACCAACGCCATACTTGAGCTAAGTAGTGTTTGACTATAATCTGGAAAAACAATGGTCCAAATTATTAATAAAATAGAAATAATAGCGGAGCCTAAAAACACGACTTTATTTAGGGTTAAGGGTTTTGTCGCATCTTCTGATGGCGAGCTGTACATAAACGACCTCAATAAGTAAATTAGACACTGTGATAGTGCTTTGTCCGTTATAACCTTCTGGATGCATGACGCACAAAGCAGTACCAATAAATAAGAAATGGTTATACAAATAACCGAGACAACGCTAACTATATTAATTGCAATTCATTTAATACATGAGCTACGTCAGCGCTGATAAAAAAGACCTTTGTTTGAAAAGGTCTTTTTGTTGAAGTTGTCTTATCTCACTATTTTGCTGATAATCTTTACAGCCAATTAAAATAGGCTTCTTATACGATAGAGCTATAGTCACGCATCGGCTCGGCTCGTAGTGGTGCGCCATTGGCAACATAATAATCTGCCGTCGAACGTGGCAGTTGCACGCCTTTCATCTTATCAGCGATTTTTTCTGCCAACATAATGGTGGTGGCATTCAGATTACCACTGATGATATTGGGCATAATAGACGCATCGACGACACGTAAGCCATCGATACCATGTACCAAACCTTCACCATTGACGACAGCATCATTACCCTCACCCATCGCACAGGTACAAGAAGGATGGTAGGCTGTCTCACCATGCTCGCGTACATAGTCATCCAACTGCTGATCGGTCACCAAGTCTTCGCTTGGTGAAAGCGCGCGACCACGGTAAGGGTCAAGCGCTGGCTGATGCATGATCTCACGAGTGATACGCATGGCAGCGCGGAACTCTTGCCAGTCTTGCTCATGAGACATGTAGTTAAACAAAATACTTGGATGCGCGCTTGGGTCTTTTGAGGTCAGCTTGACACGGCCACGACTGGGTGAACGCAATGAGCCCACATGTGCTTGAAAACTGTGCGAATCACTGGCACTTCGACCATCATAACGAACCGCAAGTGGCAAGAAATGATACTGAATATTGGGATGCGTAAACTTTTCATCCGTGCGGATAAAGCCGCCCCCTTCGAACTGATTGGAAGCGCCAAGCCCTGTGCCATTGAATAACCACTCCGCACCAATGGCAGGTTTGTTCCACCACTTATTGGCAGGCGCAATCGACACTGGCAGCTTACATTCATACTGCATGTACAGCTCTAAATGATCCTGCAAGTTATTACCCACACCCGGTAAATCTAAGACTTCTGTCACGCCCAAGTCTTTTAACCATTGACCAGGGCCAATGCCTGAACGCTGCAACAGTTGCGGTGAAGCAATCGCACCTGATGAGACAATGACTTCACGAGCAGCGTAGAAGTTTTTGGTCTGACCTTGGTGCTCGACTTTGACACCGACAGCACGCTTACCATCAAATAAGATGACATCTGTCAGCGCACCCGTCAAAATCGTGATATTGCTACGCGTTTTTGCAGTATCCAAATAACCGCGAGCGGTCGACGCACGGCGACCATTAGGCGTCACGAAGCGATCCATTGGACCAAAACCTTCTTGCTGATAGCCATTTAAGTCATCAGTAGCCGGAAACCCAGCTTGCACGCCCGCTTCAATCATCGCCTGAAACAACGGATTGACCCCAGGTTTTGACGTGGTCATCTCAACAGGGCCACCTGCGCCATGGTAGTCATTTTCGCCAACATCACGATTTTCTGACTTCTTAAAATACGGCAAGCAGTCCAGATACGTCCAATCGGACAAACCGTCTATTTTCGCCCAATCATCAAAATCCAACGCATTACCGCGGATATAACACATGCCATTGATCAATGACGAGCCGCCAAGACCTTTGCCTCGGCCGCAGTCCATCACGCGATTGTTCATATAAGGCTCAGGGTCAGTTTTATAACCCCAGTTGTAAGTGGTTCCTTGCAAAGGCATGGCAAGTGCGGCTGGCATCTGAGTGCGAAAGTCCAGTCTATAATCTGGACGACCCGCCTCTAATAGTAATACCTTGATATCCGCATCTTCTGTCAACCGTGTAGCCAAGACGTTCCCTGCAGAACCTGCCCCGACGATAATGTAGTCATACTCAGGTGTGGTTGATGTCATAAAATACTCCATAATCTTAAAAAAAGTCAGTATTGAAAAATACGTCATTTACTATTAGTAGAATTAAATAAAAAGGAACATGCCCCTCAATAAAACCCGACTGTCTACGTGTTCTTTTCAATAAAGCTCTTAAAATACCGACTCAAACGCGCCCAATTCTACTTGGATAGATTTGGTCTGCGTATAATGCTCAAGCGCTTCAACACCATTTTCGCGGCCAATACCTGAGTGCTTATAACCACCAACTGGCATCTGTGCTGCCGACTCGCCCCACGTATTCAACCAGCAAATGCCTGCTTCGATTTGAGCGATGACACGATGAGCGCGGTTTAGATCAGTGGTCACCACCCCTGCTGCCAGACCGTAATCCGTATCATTGGCACGGCGAATGACTTCTTCTTCAGTCTCATAAGTCAATATCGACATGACAGGGCCAAAGATCTCCTCACGGACGATAGTCATATCATCACGACAGTCAGTAAAGACCGTCGGCGCGACAAACGCTCCGTCAGCTAGCGAACCAGTCGTGACTCTCTCACCACCCACGAGCAAACGTGCGCTGCTGGCTTTACCTTGCTCGATATAATCCAGCACTCTTTCCATATGCGGGAAGCTCACCAATGGCCCCATATTGATGTTTTCATCTAATGGATCGCCAAGCTTGATGCGCTCGACACGGGTCAAAATAGCTTGCTCAAACTTGGTTTGTAGCGCGGTTGGTACAAATACGCGTGTGCCATTGGTACATACTTGACCACTGCTATAAAAGTTCGCCATCATCGCAATGTCGGCCGCCATATCAATATCGGCATCATCAAATACAATCAATGGTGATTTACCACCAAGCTCTAGCGTTACCTCTTTAAGAGACGATGAGGCCGCGCTTGACATGACTTTTTTGCCCGTTGGGACGCCACCTGTAAACGATACTTTGGCAATATCAGGGTGCTGAGTGAGTGCTTCGCCAACTTCATAGTTGCCTTGCACGACATTAAACACCCCATTGGGCAGTCCTGCTTCTGTAAAAATCTCTGCCAGTTTTAAAGCCGTCAAAGGCGTGACTTCTGATGGCTTAAAGATCATCGCATTACCAGCAGCTAGTGCTGGCGCAGCTTTCCACATCGCGATTTGAATAGGATAGTTCCATGCACCAATACCAGCGACCACGCCAAGTGGCTCACGGCGCGTGTAGACAAAGCTCGTATCACGCAGTGGAATCTGACGACCCTCTATCATCGGTGCAAGGCCTGCATAATACTCAACCACATCGGCACCGGTGACGATATCTACATACTTGGTTTCGGAGTACGCTTTACCCGTGTCTTTTGTTTCGAGTAGTGCCAGCACATCATTACGCTCACGCAATATCTCGACGGCCTTTAACAAAATACGGCTACGCTCAACGGGTGTCATCGCCGCCCAGATTTTTTGGCCTTGCTTGGCCGCTTGCACCGCGTCATTGATTTGCTCTAGGGTGGTTTGCTGAATGGTTGCTAAGACCTCACCAGTCGCTGGATTGATGTCTTCAAACGTGGTCAGCGATGTGTCGATCGGCAGATAGCGACCGTTGATATAAGCGGTTTGTGTTTGCTGTAAATCAATGATGTCTGTTACGTTGATTGAATCTGTCATGAGTATGTTCTCCTTACGACCACTGGTGAGCGTTATTTATTAATCAATGCACTCATCAATTAACTAATCACTCAAACCAAATGGTTCGCCATTATGAATATATTAAAATAAAATGTTCGTGTTTTACGATGATTGATTGCGCCACTGTTATTGATCAAAATCACGCTGCGTCATTTTGATTAAGCGATCTCTTAATGACTGTTTTCCCGATATGTTGATGCCTGAAAAATCCGATAGCCAAATACCATCGACAACCAATCGCACCATACATAGCGTTTCGGTATTGTCAGTGGCTTCATACTTTTTCAATTGCGCATTTGCCCATTTGGCCCATAGCGCACGAAGCTCGCTATCACCCAGCATCAACACATATAGTGTCGCTTGATTGTCAAACTCTGCTTGCCCCTTTTCGCCCAAGCTGATGGTGGCATCGATATAGGCACGAGTAAAAGAGCCATAAGACACAGCATCTTTGGCCATCGCTGCATCTACTTCTGCTTCAAACTTAGCCATGGCATCATTGAATACTTCAAGCACCAGTGCATTTTTGGTGGCGAAGTGATGCATGACGCCACCTTTAGTCACGCCAGTTGCATCAGCGACCGCTTGAAATGTCACCTTAGACAACCCTTGCTCTAGAGTGATGCGTGCTGCCTGATCTAGTAAGGCTCGTCGAACCACTTCTGGTTGTTTTTTACGCTTATGAGCATTTTCCGTTTCTATATTCATATCAATGCACCACAGAATTAGACAATAAATTCATTACTATGACGCCACCAACAATCATAGCAATACCGATCACTGCTGCTGCATCAAGACTTTGCTTAAAGATGAACACGCTCGCGAGCGAAGTCAGTACAATTCCCAACCCGCCCCACAATGCATAAGCAATGCCGAGCGGTATTACTTTTAGCGTTTGCGTCAATGCATAAAAAGAGAGCGCATAAAGCACAAACATAATGAGCGTTGGTACCAAACGTGTGAACTGTTCTGATTTCGCAAGAAAAGTCGTACCAATGACTTCACAAGTGATGGCAGCGGCAAGATAGACATAAGCAATAGTCGTTGGACTCATGTTAAAAGTACCCGTCTCAAATTGAGCATCAGTGATTAAAGTTTCCATCAAAAGAAACCATACGGTCGGTATTCTATAGCAAGAAACCTGTAATGTGAAGGGTGAATATGGTATTTCTTGATATTGAATCGCTTTAAAACTCAAAAATATCAGCTATTTACCGGTTTCGACTCAAATATGTATGGAAAAATCAGACCTTACCGAGCGACTTTTTTATAAAAAATTGGCATGGATTACGTGCCTCAAACCCGCACTAATAAAGGAATACCTAGATAAATACATGGGATAAAACCCGTCCCAGATAATATGTGGAATAAAGGCTAAAAGACTATTTTTGATAAATTTCGATATTATTCATAATTAATAGCATAATAAGGTTGACAGCCTATGACGACTTGGCTAAAATGTGCCCCACATAACGCAAACAAGCCAAGCGATTAGGCTTTTATAAAGCTTAAACTGCTTACTGTTATGACAGCTTATTCTCCAATAGCTCAGTTGGTAGAGCAACGGACTGTTAATCCGTGTGTCCCTGGTTCGAGCCCAGGTTGGAGAGCCATATACTAAAAACCTTCATCACTTAATGATGAAGGTTTTTTTATTGCCACCATTTTGTAATGACTGATCATAATATTCGCGCAACCGTGGTGTTCTTTTAAGCATTTTTGTTGTATGGTAAGGTTAGTTTTGATTGGTTTGTTTTTTGTCTGAGTGCTTTACTCCTACTCACTAAAAGTAATGGTTTATTATGATACCTGTACGTGTAAAAAATAAGTTTTCTGATCATCCGCAAAAAATCATGCGCCCGATCAGTATTCGCCTGTCTGAAGAGATGATTGCCTTATTAGAATCAACGTCGACAGAGTTGGGCTTTAAACGTATTCAAGGGCTTATTCGCCTATACATCCGCCAAGGTCTTGATCGTGACCATCAGGATTACACCTTGGCACACGATGAAGTCTTTATCGAAACGCTACGCAAGCGCGGTGTGAGTCAGCACATCATTGATCAGGCTATCGTAGACACGCACAATAATAACATCACTCATCCTTTATCTGAGCTGCAAGACAACGACTAAAAGCACATATAGCAGACCATCATTAAAAAAGACTGAGTGCTCCGACAGGCGCTCAGTCTTTTTTTTGTGCCTCTTTTCTCTATGAATTACGCCACACCTATTTCTTTATCGCTATATTAAGTTTCCTACAGTATTTAGCCATAATTAAACACAACAGACAATCAAACACGGTATATTAAGAAAACAGTTGTTACTATTGATGAGCATTTACTAGGAGGTGTACGATAATGAATTCATATCAGCGTTTCAACAAAGCTTTGTTATTAACGATGACTTTATCGATACTAGCAATCGCTCCTGGCTGCTCGCAGCCACAAACAGACCCGAACAAACAAACCATACCAACTGACTCAGATCAATGGCAAAAAAAGTTGGGGGCAACCTTAGAGCAACTTCCTGAGTCTGACCAGCAATTGCTGAGTCGATATATGCTGCGCATGAAGCTGAGCGAAGCTTATGAGTCGGGCGCGATGCCGCGTACTACTATTGAAAAAGCGCTCATACAACAGCGTGAATATGAGCGTTTGCATCCTAATAACCCAACGGGTAAAAAAAGCCCTATTGTGACGCATCAGCAAGCCACTAACCCAACTCTGAATTATCCTGTTGCCCTACTTCCCGTCAAAAGTAGCGATAGCGATAGTTTGAACCAAGTAAAGCTACAGTTTATGCTATCAAACCACGGTAAAGTCGCTATCCGAAGCTTTAAGGGTACGTTGACCATGCAAGATGCCAATTTAAAGAAGGGCAAGCACTTTAACGTTCCATTGATTGAGTTCGAGCCACCCATTCAGCCAGAGCAATCTGGAAAAATAGTCATTGAAAGTAGTATTGAAGACATCAACGTCATGCGAGCCATCAAAAACTCGAAAGACATGACCATTGAGATTAGTGAAGGCACCCTTGTATTAGAAGATGGCGAAACAATCGAATTTGCTCAGTCACTTGTGAAGTAACCGTTAGTATAGTCAGTCCAATATAAATAAAACTAACCTCAATGTGCGGCCATTTTATATACGCATAAAAAAAGCCCCCAATCAGTGATGATTGGGGGCTTTTCGAATTTGGCGGAGACGGAGAGATTCGAACTCTCGAAGGGCTATGAACCCTTGCCGGTTTTCAAGACCGGTGCATTCAACCGCTCTGCCACGTCTCCATTGGTGCATCATTATATACAGATCATTTTATAATGCAAGCCTATATTCTAAAAAAATGAAAATAATTTTCTGATACTTCATAATTGCTCATATTTTACTTGTTTGAAGCGAGATGCAGGCACATATCCAGTAGTCTATTGGCATAGCCCCATTCGTTATCATACCAAGCAAATACCTTATATTGATCGCCCACTCGCATCAGCTGCTGTCCATCGATGATAAGCGATTCGGTCTGATGGATAAAATCACTGGAAACCAATGGCTCATCGGTATACGCCATGATATCGAGCAAATGCGCTTGGCTAGCAGACTTAAGCACTTCGCCCACTGTTTCAATACTGACATCAGCTTGCTCAAACACAAAAGTCACATCGATGGCAGCAACATCGATGGTTGGCACCCGTATCGAATGACCATTTATTTTACCTGTCATCGCTGGTAGCACACGCTCGGTGGCCGCAATACTACTAGATGTGGTGGGAATAATATTATAACCAGAAGCACGCGCGCGTCTGGGATCACGATGCGCTTGATCTAAAACCGTTTGATCGGCTGTGACTGCATGAATCTCCGTCATCATTGCTGACCTTACCCCAAACGCCTTATCCAAAGTATCAATCAGTGGTACTAGCGCCTGAGTGGTACAAGAAACGCTAGAGATAATCGGTAGAGCGCGCGTCAATTCATTTGCATTCACGCCCATGACAATGCAAGCATCTACATCGTCAAAAGGCGCGGCACCGATAATGACTTGGTGTGCCCCTGCCTCAATATGTAGATGCGCTTGCTCATAAGAGCGAAAGTGCCCTGTACACTCTAATACCACATCGACGCCAAGCGCCTGCCACGGTAGATGCTTGGGATTAGGCTCTGAGAGCATCGTAATACAATAGGTCAGATTGTTCTTAGTCAGGCAAAGCTGCGTCTTATTATCGTCATTGATGTGAGTTTCTACAATCTCAGCACTGACTCCCAATCGACTTAAGCGCCCATGCGTACTGTCAAACTTTAGCAAATGCAATAAAATATCTGCTGGCCCTAAGTCATTAATAGCGACTACATGGATGGCGCGACCCAATACTTCAAAACGCTCTAACAATGCGCGTAATACATTGCGCCCTATACGCCCAAAACCATTGATGGCGACTCTTAGTGGCTGTGTGTGCTCGCCTGTGGCACGAAATACGGCGGCGACTGGATCGGACGTCAATTGATAATTGGCATGAGAAAAATCAGGCATAACAAATGATCGCTTTAAAGGGGAATAAGAAAAAAGCATAAACACGGAGCGCGACAGACGAAGCGCCCTCATGCATCAACCAATAGGGTTTTCACCAAGAGTCTTTAATAGGTAATGAACGCATTGAAAGACGTGTGAGCTGTTATGGCGTAATAAAGATGAGAGCCAAGCGAATGGTATTGTAATCAATACCCTGTTTAAGATGATCAAAGATCGGACGTAGTTTGATGCTGCCGTCATCATTAAAGTCATTTGGATTATTGGCCACCTTGATCGCGATATACGCGTTGCCAACCGCTGTCATCACCTCATCGTCTGGGCGCAAATGATCACACAACAAGCTTGAGTCTTGAGACCTCAGCTCAGCAATATGGCGCATGATGGTCGATTGAGACAGCTGGCGTGCTTGTGAAATCTCAGCGATAGACAAACTCTCTTCTAACAGTATTCGTGTGGCTAACAGCGTGCTGTCTGACTTATCAGAGACTTGATTGCCCAGTTTTTGTTTTTTATCTTGTTGCGCTTGCAGTTGCTCGCGGCGCTTTTTTTGCAAATTGGCATAGGCATCGATGATTGACTTACTCAGCGTACCGCCTGATTTAAGAATGAATTTTTCATGCGCCTGCGTCATACTTTCTTCATCAAGCATCGCATAATTGGCATCGGCTTCGTCAGACAAGACCAAAAAGCGTCTATCCGCACCGCGTGCCAATGGGTCAAGTTGCAAGCTCATATCATTCATACCAAGCAGCTGCAAGCCTGCCAGCGACTTCAACCGTGACAACGCCACATAACCTTGCCCAAGCTCAAACGTACGAGACAAATCAATCTCAGCAGCATCTAACGTCATCCCTTGCGACTTATGAATGGTGATTGCCCATGCCAAGCATAGCGGTACTTGCTCATAGCTTGCTAGCACCTCACCTGTCTCATCTTCAATGATCCATTCTTCAGGTTCCGCGACTACTTCACGTCCTGAATTGAGTCTCACCACAGGCATTTTCTGTGTGATGGTTTTTTTAGGCTTGGGCTGCTTTTTATCACTGTCTTTTTTTGGCTTTGTTTTGGCAGTCTTTGCCGACGCTTCATCATTTTCAGTAGCGTTGTCAGTGTCGCTTTCAGTGCCATTGTCCACATTTTCATCGTCTTCAATCAACGCACTACTATTATCTTGATTATCCTCAATCTTGACGGCAGCAAATCCTATCAGCTCGCCCATCGTGCCATTCGAGACACCAAGCTCAGAATTGTTTTTGATAAACATGACCTTAGCGCCAATCTTAAGAATCAGGTCGTCTTGAGTCCGTACTGTCTTTTTCAATGTCTCAACCAGCTTACTATCGCCAGTCGACGTCGCCTCAAAGCGCATCATGTCACCTTCTAGCGCGGCAAGCTCTTTATCATTGATTTTGTTGACATTCAGATTGTGCGTATAAAGGCGCGTGCGCTTGATATCGACATCTTGATCAAAGGTGGCTTCTAGCGCAGCGATGGCCTCAAAAGTGACTTCCTGACGGCGGATTTGGTTCAAAATATCATCCAAATCCAGACCACCATTGGCCGCTTCACTGACCTGTCTGTGCTGCTCACTCAAGTAGCAAATATGGAACTTGGCATCGAGCCACGCCTCTGACATAAAGGCAAATTTCTCGCGGTTGGTTTCACCTTTACTACCAATGGGTGGTAACTGAAAAAAGTCGCCAGCAACCACAACCTGAATACCGCCAAACGCCTTGTCATTTTTACGCACGTATTTGAGCACTTGACTCACCAAGTTGAGCTGCTTGGCATGCAGCATCGATATCTCATCGATAATCAATACCGCCGTGTCTTTTAGTCGATCAGCCAAAAACTGTTTGCGCGATAAATTGCTCAAATCACGATCAGACAACTCATCTTTGATGCCGATCCCCGACCAGCTATGAATAGTCGTACCACTCATATGGGTGGCAGCGATACCTGTACTAGCAGTCACAGCCACTGGTACTCGGCGTGCACGCAAATAATCGATGTATTGATTGAGGGTATAGGTCTTACCTGAGCCTGCTGAGCCCGTTAAAAAGACATTTTGACCTGTTTTTAAGATATCAAGAGCAGAAGATTGACGCATATATCCAAACCAATTAAATGAGTAGTAATAATAAAAATAGCATGAGAAAAATAATATGTGATCAGGTCAATATAAAAAGTGTCAGCGCGGCTGGTATAAATTTTTTGTAGCATCGAGCGGCATAGGCACAGCAAGCAACAAAAATTTGTAGCAGTCACGCGTTGCAATGACGTGTACCCATTTTATTGAATATTCACTATAAGCAAAAACAGCTGCCATGATTATAACAGCTACACCCGTTTTGCGAACCACTTTCACCATCATATACCACATAACCAGAAGTTTTGTGAGACGAAATATATCATTATAAAAAGTCATTATTCCTCTACACAAAAGCTCAGTACGATAGAGTCATACTTGGTTAGGAAAACCAAATATTTGTTATCCAATAACCATAACACGCAACAAGGAGTCGTTAATGTTATACGCCTATCCCAATACTGAAAACAGTCCTGTCCAATTCCGCGAAAAATACGACAACTTCATCGGTGGTGAGTGGGTTGCACCAATCGATGGCGAGTACTTTGACAACCCAAGCCCCATCGACGGTAAAATCATTTGCCAAGTTGCCCGCTCAAAAGAAGCCGATATCGAAAAAGCGTTAGATGCCGCCCATGCTGCCAAAGACGCTTGGGGCAAAACCAGTGTCACGGATCGTGCCAATCTGTTGCTCAAAATTGCTGATCGTATGGAGGCGAACTTAGAAGCAATCGCCATCGCTGAATGTTATGAAAATGGTAAGCCCGTACGCGAGACCTTAATGGCGGACATTCCTTTGGCTATCGATCAATTCCGTTATTTTGCCAGTGCCATCCGCGCGCAAGAAGGCGGCATCAGCCAAATTGATGAAGACACGGTTGCTTATCATTTCCATGAGCCACTTGGCGTCGTTGGTCAAATTATCCCATGGAACTTTCCTATCTTAATGGCCGTTTGGAAAATTGCCCCAGCGCTTGCGGCAGGTAACTGTATCGTGATGAAGCCAGCAGAACAAACGCCCGCTTCTATTTTATATATGTTAGAAACCATCGGTATCGCTGATCTTTTGCCAAAAGGCGTCCTCAATATCGTCAATGGTTTTGGGGTTGAAGCAGGTAAACCACTGGCCTCTAACCCACGTATCAATAAAGTTGCCTTTACTGGCGAGACCACAACTGGTCGCCTCATTATGCAGTATGCCAGCGAAAACATCATTCCTGTCACCCTAGAGCTGGGTGGTAAAAGCCCCAATATCTTCTTTGCCGATATAATGGATGAAGACGATGACTTCTTAGACAAAGCCGTCGAAGGCTTGGTTATGTTTGCGTTAAACCAAGGCGAAGTCTGTACGTGTCCGTCTCGAGCACTGGTACATGAAAGCATTTACGATGAATTTATCAAACGTTGTATCGCTCGTGTCGAAGCCATCAAAATGGGCAACCCATTAGATACAGATACCATGATTGGGGCGCAAGCCAGCTCAGATCAGTTAGAAAAAATCCTCTCTTATCTTGATATTGGTAAAAAAGAAGGCGCGAAGGTTTTGGTCGGTGGCGAGCAAGCCAAGCATGATGGCGACTTATCAGATGGTTATTATGTTAAGCCAACCATTTTTGAAGGCACAAACGACATGCGCGTGTTCCAAGAAGAAATTTTTGGGCCTGTGCTTGCTGTCACTACCTTTAAAGATGACGAAGAAGCGATGAAAATTGCCAATGACACCTTGTATGGCCTCGGTGCTGGCGTTTGGACACGTAGCGTTCATAAGGCATATCGCTTCGGGCGTGGTATTCAAGCAGGCCGTGTATGGACCAACTGTTATCACATTTACCCATCGCATGCTGCTTTTGGTGGTTATAAGCAATCTGGTATTGGTCGCGAAAACCATCTGATGATGCTCGATCATTACCAACAAACCAAAAACATGTTGGTCTCTTATAGTCCTAAAAAGATGGGCTTCTTTTAGAGCGAAGCTTGACCATTGATAAGAGCTTATAAGCCTTAGATTACCACGTAATGTGATTGAGCACTTAGCGTGGCTTGATAAGGTGATAACTGTCTTAGTGGTTGTTAGTAATCAAGATTGTTATCTAAATTATGGTTTTATTCACACTTAAGTGAAGCAGTAAGCCGCATCTTCTTCAATCACAGGCTATATGTAGCGTGAGCGAAAATGATGCGGCTTTTTATATTCAGCCCCTATGCTCTTAACGTTCATGCTTTTAACGATAAGGAAATCATCATGAAAGTAACAGCGACAGAAGCCTGCAAAGAATTAATCGATTTACTCAAATCCAAACACGGTGAGCTGATGTTCCATCAATCAGGTGGTTGCTGTGATGGTAGCTCGCCTATGTGTTATCCGCTGGGTGAATTTAAAGTAGGCGGACAAGATGTTTTGGTCGGTGAGCTATCGGGCTGTCCGTTTTATATGGGTAAAGCCCAATATCAGCTTTGGCAACACACGGACTTGACCATTGATGTGGTCAATGGACGCGGAGCAAGCTTCTCGTTAGAAATCCCTGAAGGCAAACGCTTTGTTGTACGCTCAGAGATTTGTGCCGTGTAATTTCAAAAACCATCAAACTGTGCTCATATGAGTACTTTTTCCTTACTGGTGATGACAACGTTCATTGGCACCAACGTATATGCGTGCCAGCCCTCATTTATTATCCCTGTCCCCATTTATAATCATAAAAAATAGTAAATATTTTTGAAATACAATCCGGTCGTATTGAGTGAGTCAGTTGTACAAAATATAGCCAAGCAAACGCTTTAATCACAATTGTTTCAGCAAGATTAGGAGCCTTAAAAAGTCACAGCTTTCTATCAAAACTATTTCATATATGTATCAAAACTTTTTTATATACCCCTTGCGCTTTTCCTATTTAAAGGAGTATATTCAGACCACTTGTTTATATTAATGGGTGTTGCAAAGCGAAATTGAAGCCGCTAAAAACTGAGTTGCTTCTTACTTTGTACACTAAAAACCTTATATAAATAAAAGCTTTAAAAGGAATTAGAAAAACGCCAGCTGTATTCATGGCTTGAATACAAACATATCAATGTATGGGCGACTACTTATCATTACATAGGATGTAAGAATGCAAAAATCACTCTTCAAACTGACAATGTTAGCGACACTTATCTTAGGCATCAGTGCCTGTAGTGGCGATAACAAAACCACTGATGACTCTGCTGCCAGCTCAGATGCCAAAGCTGCCAAAACCCTACTTTACTGCTCAGAAGGCAGCCCTGCTGGTTTTGATCCAGCGCAGTATACTGCTGGCACTGATTTTGATGCGAGCGCTTATCCTATCTATAACGGTTTGGTGCAATTCAAAAGAGATGGTACTGAGATTCAGCCAGGACTGGCGGAAAGCTGGGATATTAGCGAAGACGGTAAGACTTACACCTTTAACCTTCGAAAAGGCGTCAAGTTCGGTAAAACAGATTACTTCACGCCAAGCCGCGATTTCAACGCAGATGACCTCATTTTTACCCTAGAACGTCTCACCAACCCAGAATTTAAATTTAACAAAGCCTACCCTGCTGAATTCCCATATTCGGTTGGCATGGGACTGCCTGATATCATCTCTAACATAGAAAAAGTTGACGATTACACGGTAAAAGTCACGCTCAGCGAAACCAATGCACCATTTTTACAAAATTTAGCGATGCCTTTTGCTTATATCAATTCTGCTGAATATGCAGACAAGTTGATGGCGTCTGGTAATGAACCTGATATCAATAACAAGCCAGTCGGTACTGGACCTTTCGTCTTTACTTCTTATCAAAAAGACGCCCAAATTCGTTATACCAAAAACCCAGATTATTGGGACAAAGATAATATCCACATCGACAACTTAGTCTTTGTCATTACCAAAGATTCAGCGGTTCGTGCGCAAAAAGTTCAAGCGGGTGAATGTCATGTATCGGCTTATCCAAAACCTGCCGAAATTGAATCGGTCAAAAAATCCGGTAAAGCCACCGTTCTTGATCAACCAGGTTTTAACGTCGGCTATGTGGGCTACAACGTCGAAAAACCAAAGCTGAGTGATCTTAGAGTCCGTCAAGCATTAGATATGGCGATTAATAAAGATGCGATCATCAATGCCGTCTATCAAAGCGAGGGTCTCAAGGCCACCAACCCAATGCCGCCAACGCAGTGGGGTTACGACAAATCGCTTAAAGATGCACCTTATGACGTCGAAAAAGCAAAAGCTTTGATCAAAGAAGCTGGCGCGGACAATATGTCTATCAATCTATGGTATATGCCCGTTCAACGACCATACAACCCCAATGCCAAGCTAATGGCCGAAATGCTACAAGCAGACTGGGCGAAGATTGGTGTCGATGCCAAGCTGGTCACCTACGAGTGGGGCGAATACCTAAAACGCGCGGCGAAAGGTGAGCCTGATGTGATCTTGGCAGGTTGGACGGGTGATAATGGTGACCCTGATAACTGGTTAGGCTCGTTACTGTCTTGTGACGCTGTCGGTGGTAATAACTACTCACGCTGGTGTAACAAAGACTTTGACAACTTAGTCATGAAAGCGCGTCAGGTCACTAATCAAGATGAACGTGTGGATGATTATGTACAAGCTCAACAGATATTCAAAGAGCAACTTCCTTGGACGACAATGGCGCATTCGGTAGTAACCGTATTCACTGCACCAAATGTTGTGGATTTCAAAATCAGTCCGCTTGGTGCCGTACGCTTCGATGGCGTGAAGGTCGAATAGCGAACTCCGCTAAGCCCAGCAAGACAGGCTTTATTATTTAATGGGTAGCCGGTTGGATCAAATTTTGTTCCAACCGCATCAACATACATTAAATAGCTTGTCACGGGCATTCTTATCACTGCTACCTCTCTAATCATCGAACCACAACTGTCGAGCGGCTTATGCTACTTTATATTTTGCGTCGAATTGCCATCCTCATTCCTGTCTATCTAGGCTTAACCCTCTCAACCTTTACCCTGATACGTCTCGTCCCTGGCGATGCCGTTGAGATTATGATGGGTGAGCGCATGGTTGATCCAGAGCTACATGCTCGCGCCTTAGAAAGATTGGGATTGGACAAACCGCTCATCGTCCAATATTGGGACTACTTGAGCGGTATCTTAACTGGTGACTTTGGTGCGTCCTTTCGTACGCGCGCCCCAGTCTTACAAGACTTTTTTGCCCATTTTGTACCAACGTTAGAGTTGGCGCTGTGTGCGATCATCATTGCTAGTGTCGTTGGTATCAGTTTGGGTATTTTTGCCGCACTGCGCCGCGGTACTTGGATTGATTACACGCTAATGTCAGGCGCTCTCGCTGGCTACTCCATGCCCATTTATTTATTGGGTCCTATCCTCACTGGTATCTTTGCCCATTATCTCGGCCTACTGCCTGTCGCTGGTGTGATCTCTGTCGCTCAGTTTTTAGATGTGCAGCCCTTATATGGCTCATGGTTACTAGGCTCGCTTACATCAGGTGAACCGGGTGCGTTTTGGGACGTGGTCAAACACTTTATCTTGCCTTCTATTGCTTTATCGACCATCCCCCTCGCGATGATTGCGCGGATGACACGCTCTGCGATGTTAGAAGTGTTGGATGAAGATTATGTACGTACGGCTCGAGCCAAAGGCTTATCGCCGCGCCGAGTGATTTTGATACACGTGATGCGTAATGCATTAATTACTGTTGTGACGGTGGTTGGCTTACAGATGGCAACTTTGCTTGCAGGCGCTATTATTACTGAGACCATCTTTAGCTGGCCAGGCGTTGGTAATTGGCTACTTGATGGATTTTTCACACGTGATTATCCAATCGTGCAAAACGGTATCTTGTTGGTCGCCACTGCCTTGATTTTGGTTAGCTTATTTATTGATATTTTGTATGGCTTAATCAATCCACGTATTCGCCATACTTCTTAATCTAACATTGATAAATACTCATATTATAAATAGGGACGATTAGCGCTTGAGTGGTCTTTAGAGTTTTTAGCAAAATCTACCTCCTTATTAGGAATAAGATTCTAGCCACTTTCAACGCGTTCGCCACTATAGGAACTGCTCATGAAGTCTTCTACTCTTCCCTCTGATGCCAACCTTGTGGCAGCCACGCCGCCTTCATCTTGGCAGTTATTTTTATCGACATTTTGCCGAAACAAAGGCGCCGTCATTGGATTTATTGTCTTGGCATTGATGGTTATTATTGCCATATTTGCGCCAGCCCTTGCCCCTCACGATCCTTATGAATTGTTTACTGGTCAAGAGCAATTGCCTCCTGCGTTTTTAAGCGGTGGTGATACTATGTTTTGGCTGGGTACGGACGATGCTGGTCGCGATACTCTGTCTCGCGTGATGTATGGCGCGCGTTATTCTTTATTCATCGGTCTGAGTGCGACCACGCTTGCTATGCTAGTCGGCATCTCGTTAGGACTGAGTGCGGCATTTTGGCCTAAAGTTTGGGGCAAAGCTGTCATGTTGGTCAATGATATTTTGATGTCCTATCCCAGCTTGCTATTGGCCATTATCATTGCGGCAATCTTAGGCCCTTCAATGACCAATACGATTATTACCATTGCTTTGGTCTGTACGCCGCCTTTCATTCGTCTTACTCGTGCTACCGCGATGGTAGAGCTGCAACGCGAGTATTTTATTGCCTCACAAGTGATGGGCGCTGGTGTGCTCAGACTTTTGTTTGTGACGATTTTGCCCAACTGTATGGCGCCACTAATCGTACAAGCAACGATGATTTTTTCATCGGCGATTTTAGAAGCAGGTGCGATTGGTTTCTTAGGATTTGGCGTGCAACCACCCGATGCTGAATGGGGTGCTATGCTGGGCACAGCACGTCAATATATTCAAAGTAACGTTTGGCTCGCCATTTGGCCAGGTGTCGCTATCTTCTTAGCTGCCTTATCAATCAACCTGACTGGTGATGGCCTACGCGATGCGCTAGATCCCAAATTAAAGCAGGTGACCTAACATGACTGATACTTTAAACCATACCCATACCTCGATGAATGGCTCATTAGTAAAAGAGTCACCATTGTTACTAGATATCGAAAATCTCTCGGTCACTTTTGGTGAAGGATCGCGTGCTTTTCGCGCCGTAGATGATGTGTCTTTGACAGTGACTCAAGGCGAAGTTATTGCGATAGTAGGCGAGTCAGGCTCAGGCAAGTCCGTTACTATGATGGCATTGATGGGACTCCTGCCACCTTACGCAAGCGTACGTGCCAAACGCGTGATGTTCGATAACAAAGACATGCTCGGTATGTCGCCCAAAGAGCGACGCGGCATCATTGGTAAAGACATCTCTATGATCTTCCAAAACGCCATGTCGTGCCTAAATCCAAGCTTTACGGTTGAGATGCAATTAGGCGAAGTCCTTAGAAAACACCTCGGTTTGCGCGGCTCGGCAGTACAGGCACGCATATTAGAGCTATTAGAATTGGTCGAGATGCCCGATGCCAAAAACAGACTCAAGGTGTATCCACATCAACTCTCAGGCGGTATGAGCCAGCGAGTGATGATTGCCATGGCGCTGGCATGCGAGCCAAAACTCCTTATCGCCGATGAACCCACCACAGCACTTGATGTCACGGTACAAGCACAAATCATGGACCTACTTGGGCGCTTACAACGTGAAAAACAAATGGCCATGGTACTGATCACTCATGATTTGGGTTTGGTCTCTCAAAACTCACGTGACGTCGCTGTTATGTACGCTGGACAAGTAGTTGAAACCAATACGGTGCCAGAAATTTTCCAAAACCCAGCGCATCCTTATACCGAAGCATTGCTACAAGCCATCCCTGAACTGGCTATCGGTCAAGACAGATTACACAGCTTACCAGGCGTGGTGCCCAGCCAATACGACCGCCCAACTGGTTGCTTACTGTCTCCGCGCTGCCCTTACAAAGAACCTGCGTGTGACGTGCCGCCGCCTATTTTAGATACGCCTAATGGCAAGGTGCGCTGTATTCATACCGATCTACCAAGCATATCTGCTGGTACTTCTCCCTTTGACCCTGCTACTTTGGAGTCCCAAGCATGAGTGATAAAGTGGTCTTAAAAGCAGACAATCTACGCAAGCACTACCCTGTATCTCAAGGTTTGGGTAAAGCAAAAGCATATGTCAAAGCCTTAAATGGTATCTCGTTTGAGCTACGCGCTGGCAAAACACTGGCGGTCGTTGGTGAATCAGGCTGCGGCAAATCGACGCTTGCCCGCCAGCTAACGCTCATCGAACAGCCGAGTGACGGTGAGCTATTTATTAATGATGAAGGTACAACAGGCTATAGTAGAAAAGCATTAAAAGATTTGCGTACTGAGATTCAAATGGTCTTTCAAAACCCTTATGGCAGCTTAAACCCGCGCCATACGATTGGGTATCAATTAACAGAACCGCTAGACATCCACACCAAACTGTCAAAAGAAGACAAGCGCGACAAAATCAACGACATGATGAGAAATGTCGGTTTGCGTCCTGAACATGCAGGACGTTATCCGCACATGTTTTCGGGTGGTCAACGTCAACGTATTGCCCTCGCGCGTGCCATGATGCTCAATCCAAAAATCGTTGTCGCTGATGAACCGACTTCTGCACTTGATGTGTCCATTCAAGCGCAAGTATTGAACCTGTTTATGGACTTGCAAGACGAGTATCATACGGCATATGTCTTTATCTCACACAACTTATCCGTCGTGCGCCATGTCGCGGATGATGTGATGGTAATGTACTTAGGTCAAGCGGTCGAACACGGTCCCAAAGAAGCCATTTACAACGCGCCAAAACATCCTTATACGATGGCCCTATTGGCAGCAGCACCCACAGTGAATGGTCAAAAAAAGGATCTAACACTGCAAGGTGAGCTGCCAAGTCCTCTCAACCCGCCAAGTGGTTGCGCCCTACACAAGCGCTGCCCTTATGCTAAGTCGCAATGCAGCGAAATAGAGCCACAGCTTCGAGAATGGGACGGGCGATTGGTGGCCTGTTTACGTTTAGAAGAGATACATGGTTAAAAGTTTTTAATCGTTTAATAGATAAAAAAACCGCCGTCATGGCGGTTTTTTTATGTTTTATAACAATGAGCGTTTAAGTTTACTCTTTATAGACTTCTTTTTATTTTATCAAACTGTCTATCTCGAAACGTGCATCGCCGCTTCTAACGCTGCGGTGTCTTCATGCATACGATATAAACAAATCTTGCCTGCCTCATTGAAGCGTACAATCATCGTCCAAAGACTGTTAAACACGTCGCCAGTATTCTTGACGGTGTGAGCCAGTTCACCAAACCTAACAATATAATCATCGCTTGCAATAGAATCTTCCATCTTAAAAGTACCAAATTCAAACATCTGAGCCAGATTTTTAAAAAATACGGTGCCTGCATCTTGACCAATGTGAGTGCCATAAATCGGCACTTGGCTGTCGTTCTCTTCTCGAAAGACCACAAATTTTACGTCTGTGTCGCACAGCGCCATGGCTTGTTCATACTCTCCTGTGAAGACATGAGTGACAAACTCATCAAGGATTTGGGTATTTGATTTTTTTTGCATATATTTTCTCGCTATAGTTGATCCCCTCTAAAATCAATATAGCACTACTGAGATAAATTTTACGTCGCCTCTGTCTGCGAAGGCACAGCAAGCAAGAAAAATTTGTTTCAGTAGTGCGTAATAATAGGTGATCCTCTTTTGTTTAGGATTGACTATATTATGGATTGCATAAATCGTGGCACTTTCAAGGCTGCCAACGAATTATATATAGTCTAATGAAAGGCTTAGTAGACAAACAGACGACACCCACACATTGACTGTGCAAATATGCACAACAGAATTTGCTAAGATAAGAGATGATTAAAACAAGAGAATAACTATGTACTGGGACGATTTGGCTTACTTTGTTTGCTTAGTAGAAAAACAAACATTGACTGCATGCGCTGAAGCAATGAATGTGCAGCACAGCACGGTTGCTCGGCGTATTGAACATCTTGAGCAAACATTGGGCGTCAATCTTTTTGATCGGCTGGGCAAACGCTACGTGTTAACTATCGAGGGCGAGCGGCTCTACCACCAAGCAGTAGAAGTCAAAAAAGAGATGGTCACTTTTCAAAGAATGGCAATCGACCAAAACGCTCTACAAGGCAAAGTGGCGGTATCCGCCCCGCCTGTATGGGCAAACGAAGTTCTCATACCTGCGCTGACCGACTGCCGTCAGCAATTCCCAGATATAGTGGTATCATTGAGCGGTGATGTGGGCATGAGCAATCTACATCAACGAGAAGCGGATATTGCTATACGCACGCGTCGTCCTACCCAAGAAGACTTGGTTATCCGTACACTAGGATCGTCGACCTACCGATTTTATGCGCATAAAGATTATCTTAACAACACAATGCATGAGCAATGGCAATTGATAGAGTTTCAAGCCAATGCCAGAGTGCTCGCTTGGTCGCAGGCATTTATAAAGCGACATGCCTATACGATTGCTTTTAGTACCAACGATTTATACATGGCGTGTCATGCGACTCGCCAAAAAATAGGGTTTATGCTATTACCTGACTTTTTAGCCCGTCAGTATCCAGAACTGGTAGCGGTTGACCCTATTAATAAAGTTACGATAACTGACTTAGAAGCCCTTTCTTCAGTGGACAATTACGCGTCTACTGAGACATTACAGCCTGAGCAGTCAGATACACACTCACCTATTCCACTAGCCCAATCGTATCCACTCTATTTGGTCATGCACCCAGATGTTCGGCGTTCGGTACGAGTCAGAGCAGTAGCAGATTGGTTAATTGATTGTTCTACTCGATTAGAAGGGTTTGCGTGATATTTTTTATTGATTAGATGATAGATCTGTAAATAGTAACCTGTTCACGGCGCACTCATATTCACCACACCGCGGCACTTAGGAAACTGCGCGCACCCATAAAAGGACTGTCCTTGGCGTGCGCCTGTTTTGGCAACACGTTTGATCATCTCACCGTTGCATCTTGGGCAGGTTGGTGTTTGAACAAGATTAGCTGCATCTTCTACCGCCTTAAGTATCTCAGGTTCTTTGACCTGTGGCTCAGACTCTACAATTTCAAACGGCGTCAAAAATACTTTATTGGTCATATCATATGGGCTGATTGTCTGCTGAATATTCAAAACATCAATTGTTAAATCGTTAGATTCAATCTCAGTTTGACCAGACCATCGCTGCACTTCTCTACTTTTTAGGATAGGTCTTTTTACGGTTTCTTTTACTGTTGGTTCAGGTGTAGGATTGTCAGTATTTTTGCTCGGGTTACTATGCTTATCTTTTAGATAGGCTTTGTGCTGCCGATTGGTGCGCCACGATTTGCTAAATCTATTGCTCTCAATCTGCTCAACAATGGATGTGACCTCGTCTTCAGTCAGTAGTTTATCTTGTTTTCTCTTCACATAAGAGACCATACCACTCGTCAATACGTGTTCGGGTAGCTCATCGCGGGTTTTCAACTCACACTCACCGATGAACGCAACCATCGAATGAAAGTAGCTTAGCTCCAATCCCAACAAATCTGCGAGCGTCTTAATATGCAAATAATTTTGACGCAGTGGATTTTGGAATTTAAATTTACTGCCATTTGGAAAAGATTGCGTCCACTGCTTTTGGTTCTCGCTACCATATATCCAGCCTTTATAGTTTTTGGTTTCGATGACAAAGATGCCGTATACAGAGACGATGACGTGATCGATTTGTGTACTACCGCCATTGGCTAACGGTAAGGTAATGCCGTTTAATCGGTGATAAATATCTTTTTCAAGTTTTAACCACATGGCGACGTTGATGACAGTTTCGCCGAGGAAGCCTTTGAAGGTGGATTTTAGGGACATAATAGCGATCTTTAGAATGGTTATAGAATGTGCTAAGCGCAATAACAAAACTCTTTAAATTTAATTAATCAGCACTCTCTTACGATGCTTTAAAGGCTTGGCATAAGCAGAAGAACATGATCTGATATGTTTATAAAAACTCTTATAAACCCGATCATACTCTTCATCAAGCTGTTTAAGTACATCTAAAGTACTATCGTTAGGATTAGTTTCATGTTCATACTGTGCATTTATCAGGCCTCCCCCTGCATTTAAAAACAACTCATATTTTTTCTCAAGCTCTGGAAAATATAAAGCTATCAATATTTCTATCTTGCCACCTTCTCTGTAAAATTCATCAACATCTAAAGCTTCATAGCAATTGCTTGAAAAACTTTTGGATTGAACTTCCTGAATAATGGCTGCAAAATCAACTAGTCTAAAAACTACTTCCTCAAACTTTATTATTAAAAAGGCTTCATACTCTTTTTTGCGTTCAGATCTCTGAGTAATGAGAATACCGCATAGTCCAAATATTCCGATTATGCAGGCTGCTATCAAGCCTTCACTTAGTTCAATCTGTTTTAGCCATGTAACAGCATTTGCCAGTTCGATACTATTCATCTAATTTTTCCAATTCTGTAGTCATATAATTTATTTTTATATGAGAGCTGCACGAGAAGTAAAACTTAGCTTTGTGAGCAATCAATCTATTCTAATTTACCACTAAATCATTATGTTGAGGCACAGAATTTAGTACTGGTTGCAGCAGTTATTTTACCGATAACCACATTGATTAAAGTGGAACAAAAAAATAGCTCCAAAACCAAAATTCAACCATAAAAAAAGCGTTGCCAGATTACTCTAGCAACGCTTTTATAAACTTAAAAACTTAGTCTTAATTAAACCAAACTATTTACCGCCTCAACCACAGCGTAAGTCGTAATACCAAACTCTTTATATAGCTCGTCTGCTGGCGCAGATTCACCATAAGTCGTCATACCAATGACTTTGCCATCTAGACCGACGAACTTGTACCAATAATCCACATGCGCTGCTTCAACTGCAACGCGAGCACGGATGTTAGCAGGCAATACCGCTTCACGATAGCTAGCATCTTGCTCTACAAAAATCTCTGCACATGGCATAGATACCACGCGTACGCCAACACCATTTGCGCTCAACGTTTCGTACGCTTCCATCGCAAGGCCCACTTCTGAGCCAGTAGCGATAATGATGGCTTGTATCTCGCCTTGCTCTTTCGCTAGTACATAACCACCTTTGGTGATATTGGCTACTTGCTCGCTATCACGAGCTTGATGTGGCAAGCTCTGACGACTAAAAATCAATGCAGATGGATTGCTTTCTGATTTGATCGCTTCTACCCAAGCACTGGCAGATTCAGTCGCATCACAAGGACGCCATGTACGTAGGTTTGGCGTAGTACGTAGGCTCGTCAATTGCTCAACTGGCTGATGCGTTGGGCCATCTTCGCCCAGACCGATAGAGTCATGCGTATAGACGTGGATGACGCGCTGCTTCATGAGTGCGCCCATGCGTACTGCGTTACGCGCGTATTCCATAAACATAAGGAACGTCGCCACGTACGGGATAAAGCCGCCGTGTAATGCGATACCATTGGCAATCGCCGTCATACCGAACTCACGCACACCGTAGTAGATATAGTTGCCATCAGCGTCTTTTTCGATACCTTTAGCGCCTTTAAATAGCGTGAGGTTTGAGCCAGCGAGATCCGCTGAACCGCCTAATAGTTCTGGCAATAATGGCTGCAAGCTATTGATAGCATTTTGACTGGCTTTACGGCTAGCAACATCGCCACCCGCTTCTTGCGTTTGCTGAATATACGCTTGCGCTTGGCTTGCAAAATCTGCTGGCAACTCGCCATTTAGACGACGTGACAGTTCTGCTGCAAGCTCTGGATAGGCTTTTTCATAAGCGGCAAAATCTGCTTCCCAATTCTTTTGTTGTACATCGCCTTTTGGTTTGGCATCCCATGCTTCATAGATTTCATCATCTAATTCAAATGGCGCATGCGTCCAAGCTAAGGCATCACGAGTTAATATGATTTCGTCATCACCGAGTGGTGCACCATGGCTTGCTGCTAGGCCTTGTTTGTTCGGGCTACCTGCACCGATCGTGGTCTTGCAAATGATTAGACTTGGCTTGCTAGTCTCTGCAATCGCTTGCTCAGTTGCTTGCGTGATAGCATCAGTATCATGACCGTCAACTTTGATGACTTGCCAGCCATACGATTCAAAGCGCGCTTCGGTATCATCAGTGAACCAACCTTCGACATTGCCATCGATCGAGATACCGTTATCATCATAAAAGAATACGAGCTTGCCAAGACCTAACGTGCCAGCCAGTGAGCAAACTTCATGACTAATACCTTCCATCAAGCAACCATCGCCTAAGAATGCATAGGTATGATGGTCAACAACATTATGCCCGTCACGATTGAACTGCGCCGCTAATGTTTTTTCAGCAATGGCAAAACCAACGGCATTAGCAATACCTTGTCCTAGTGGACCTGTCGTGGTTTCAACCCCTGGCGTATAACCAAGCTCAGGGTGACCTGGGGTTTTTGAATGTAACTGGCGAAAGCCTTTTAGGTCATCAACACTAACGTCATAGCCTGATAAATGTAGCAATGAGTAGATAAGCATTGAGCCATGACCGTTTGACAGTACAAAGCGATCACGGTTATGCCACTGCGGATCAGCAGGATTATGCTTTAAAAATTTACGCCACAACACTTCGGCAATGTCGGCCATACCCATTGGCGCACCTGGATGTCCAGAGTTGGCTTTTTGAACCGCGTCAAACGACAGCACACGGATGGCATTGGCTAGTTTACGTTCGTTAATTGGGGTAGGCATAGCATGTCCTAATATTAAAGGAAAGTTTATTTGATTAAAAAAGGTTCTTGAACTGAATTTGCTTGGATATCTAAATAGGTGGCTCATTATAAACTAAGTAGCAACAATTTTTCCTGTTACTCCTAGTCCACAACTTGATCGGGTCACATAATAAAAAATCAATTGATTATTAATGACTTCAATATAATGTTTCTCAAATTCTCGATAACAAACATACTGAAGCCATCTCTCTTCCAAATAATCTGCCATTTGCTGATAGCTTATATTATTTGCAAATTTGCAGCGCAACGTAAGCATACAATTTGCATCATCATGGCGTTCTTGATCAAGAAAATCGCAGCCAACGTTGTTTTCCTTACAACAGAAAAATACATTGGCATCTATTTCAAAACCTAACAAATTGTCGCCGCTGCTTTGACCATAGATGAGATATTGTGAGTAATTCAATTCATCAACTATGTTCAAGATCTTCATGACGTTACTAACTTCAAATTTCAATACGCTCAGCACCGCCCATAAATGGACGCAGTACTTCTGGAATGTTGACACTACCATCAGCGTTTTGATGGTTTTCCATAACTGCTAACAGTGTACGACCGACTGCTAAGCCCGAACCGTTTAGGGTATGCGCGAGGCTGGTTTGCTTGCCATCTTTGACGCGTGTGCCCATACGGCGCGCTTGGAAATCGCCACAGTTAGAGCAGCTAGAGATTTCACGGTAAGTGTCTTGGCTTGGCAACCACACTTCGATGTCATAAGTTTTCTGCGCTGCAAAACCCATATCACCCGTACATAACTGAACGGTGCGGTATGGCAAATCAAGCTGCTGCAAAATATATTCAGCTTGTCCTGTCATCGCCTCTAGCAACTCATTAGATTGCTCTGCGGTGCCAACATTGACCATTTCCACTTTTTCAAACTGATGCTGACGAATCAGACCACGCGTATCACGACCATGTGAGCCTGCTTCACTACGGAAACAAGGCGTATGCGTAGTGAATTTTAGCGGCAACTCTTTGATATCCAAACGCTCACCGCGTACCAAGTTGGTCATTGGTACCTCTGCTGTTGGAATCAGATAAAAGTCCATCTCGTCATTATTAGTATGATTGGTTAATTTAAACAAATCATCTTCAAACTTAGGCAGCTGACCTGTGCCTTTTAAGCTCTCTGAATTGACAATATAAGGCACGTACATTTCAGTATAGCCATACTTGACGGTGTGGGTGTTTAGCATAAACTGAATCAGTGCGCGATGCAGTTGCGCAAGCTGCCCTCGTAGCACGTTAAAACGGCTACCCGTTAGCTTAGTCGCTGCTTCAAAATCCAGCATGCCAAGCGTTTCGCCAATATGCGTGTGATCTTTTATCTCAAAATCAAACGTACGCGGTGTACCCCACTTGCGTACTTCGACATTATCGTCTTCTGACGTACCGACTGGCGCATCTGCCGCTGGAATATTGGGAATCTGCAATGCCGCTTGCGTGATACGTTCTTGTAAAGTGCGCAGCTCATCTTCAGCCGCCTTGATCTCTCCACTGACTTGCTGCATCTCATTAAGCAGCTCAGTTGCATCTTCGCCTGATTTTTTTAGCGCGCCCACTTGCTTAGCACCAGCATTACGTTGCGCTTGTAGCTCTTCAGTCTTGACTTGCAAGGATTTACGCTCGGACTCAATCGATTGCCAAAACTCCATATCAAGCGCGTAGCCACGAGTGGCCAGTTGTTGCTGTAAATCGCTTAAATCGCCACGTAAGAGTTTCGGATCAATCATAATAGTTGCCTGTCACACTGAGAGTGAATAAGAAGTTAAAACATTATTGGTATAACCATCGGTCAGCTCATAGATATCACTACGCTTGATAGACCAATCATTATCTTGTCATGCTGCCCTATTTTTATCAAAACATAGGGCAGACGCTATAATACCAAGACCCAGCAGATTTGACCATGTTTTGGTCAAACTTTGCGCGTTTTCTAAATACGCTGTTTTGCTTCACATATTTAATTTCTAGCAAACCTGTTCTGACGATAAATCACGCTTCAGCCTACAATTATTCTCAATTTGCACCGTCTGGCTCAATTAATAGCAATAATGTGCGCTCTATCGGTGAAGAGGATGGCTTATCTGTTTCATTTAGGGGCACTTTTCGGTAAGATAAGCGCATACTATTTTTCGATATCTGGTCAAATATGGCATTGCTGCTCTAATTTGACGATTTAAACCCAACGCTTTTCATACAAGTATTTGAGAAACCTTTATGGCCTTGTACCCCTACACGCTGCAACCTGTCGCCTTAAACATCACCGAGGCTGAATTTCACCAAGCACAGTACGAGCTTTTTGCCAGTGCTAGCCCTTCTTTTGGTTTAAAAACCATTAAGAAAAAAGAATGGATCATCATGGCAATCGTGGTGATATTAGCAGTTACAGGGCTTGTTTTTGTCACTGGCTATTCCACCATTATTTTTTGGTTGATGATGGTTGCCGTGGTTATTTATCTATTGGTTCGTACGCTTGGCTTTAAATGGTATGTCAAACGGGAGTTTGAGAAACAAGTGGCCGATCAAGAAATGCCTGATGAGATGCGCCAAATGAAATTGGGTGTGCAAAAACATGGTTTGGTGATGGCAATGCCAAGCAACCAACCTGAAATGATGAAAAGTAATCAGATGCGCGGTATGCAGATGCGAGCTGGCTCTACTCAGCAAGCCGTTATACCTTGGAGCGCTATTAAAAGCTGGGATGAGACTGACGACTATATTTTTATGATGTTTGAGATGAAAGGTCAGCAAGGTAGCCAAATCTTGCCAAAACGCTTGCAAGCACAGAAATTCCCCATTGACACCGTACGTCAACACTTACAAGAAGTAGTTGCCGTTAAAGGGTTAAATCCTGAAAACTTAAAACCGCCAGTGTAAAGCAAAACCTCCCTTTTATCGTTCATGTAATAAGCGATAAAGGGGATATCGTTGTTAATAAGTACCAGTAGTCGCTTGGATACATGTTTGTTTGGATTGCAATTTTATTAAACCATAATAATTTGTAAAACCAATCGCATTATTAAATTCATTGAATTTAACTTATAGAAAGTTATTTGTTATTATAATAAGCATCAAAAGAAGGGTAAAAAGCTTTATTGATTCAAACGTACTTTATTAACTCTGGTTCAAAAAACTTTAACATTATAAGTCGCCATATATAAAGTATGTATGGTAATACAGCAAGCGAGTTGTTACACTTTTAATCTTCTTTAAGCCTGCTATATCAACACTCACACTATAAGGATAATATTATGAGTCATACTAATAACGATACAAACCAAATTGGTCTAGAAACAGCCGACATGAGCGGTATCATCACGAAGCTAAACGGTCTGTTATCAAGCTATCATACGTTTTATATCAACGTGCGTGGCTATCATTGGAACGTGAAAGGCGAGCATTTCTTTTCATTACATCCTAAGTTTGAAGAGTTATATACTGAACTACAATTACAGATTGATGAGATCGCAGAACGTATCCTAACGCTAGGCGGCACACCGCTTCACGCTTATAGCGACTTTGCTCAGTACACAACCATCAAAGAAGATAAAAATGTCAAAGATGGCAAAACCTGCGTAAAAGGCATTGTAACTGGGTTACAAACACTGATTGAAGAACAACGTGATGTGTCAGCCGCAGCGCAAGAAGCAGAAGATCAAGGTACAGCGGATTTAGTCGATGAATATGTGCAGCTACAAGAAAAGCATGTATGGATGTATAATGCCTTTTTGGGTTAATAACCCGCTTAAATAGTCCCTTGTATTCATAACATCAAAGAATTCATGGCACTAAAAAATATGTAGCATAAGAAAAAAGCACCTTAACAGGTGCTTTTTTTGGTCTCAAACTTGATAGAAGTAACGCGTTATTTTTGTACCCACTGACGCATTTTTTCACGCTCAGCTGGCGTTGCTTGTAACCAAATTTGCATAAACTGATCCAGCTTATCCGTAGATGCATTCATGTTTGTGGTTTGAGTGGTAGAAGTAACTACTCCAGCACTCATGTTATTTTGAGTATTTGTCGTTGCTGGACTGATCGCGGCAATAGCGCGCTGATTTTGCATTTCAGCATCACCTGCGCCATCAAATACACCGCCTAGCGCTTTACCTAAACCTGCAAACAAACTACCCTGACTGCCCGCCATCGCCTTTTGACTTGCGATTATTGTGCCGTTCTGCTGTATCGCTAGCGTCGGTTGTTTGGCATATTCTTTGGCAGCTTGATACTCTTCTGGCTGATTTAGCATGACAAGACGATAGTTTTGGTTGTCTGCCAATTCTGCGACGACACTGACGTTACCAGAGCGCAAGTAGTCATGTTCATCACGGCGCAAGTCATATAGACGATCGTATTTTGCAGTAATTGCGTGACGACCCGGCTCAAGAGTAAACTCTTTGGTTAGTGGCTGAAAAATACTTTGCTGCAACTCCTGTCCATTGATAGCAGTTACTTTTATATGATCATCAACGGACAAAGTGACCGCGGCTTGTGACAGCATAGGAACGGACGCAGCAGCAACAAGTAACGTGCTGAGAGTCATTTTTTTTAGCAAAGAAGCGTTGGATTTCATAAAGGGTTCCATTAATAGTAAAAGCGTTTTGGATAAAAAAATGGGTGTTCTTAATACTAAAAATCGAGGGGCATTGTATGCTGCTCTTGACCAGCCGCATCGTTATCTACTTGTGTTTCTTGTGCAATATCAGCAAGCTCAGCTGCGAGCGTCTGCTCATCAATAGTACGTAGAGCGTCGCTGATGACTGCTTTGGATATATTACTACGCCCAAGGTTAGAGAACATCGGCTGAATATAGTTAAGTACTTCCATCATGGCCCCAATACGATGAGGCCCCTCTGTTAGCAAATGATCAATAATTCGATCATCAAACTGCCAGCCACGACGACGTAAAATAGACTGTAACAATGCCTGACGGTCAGCAAGATCATGACCGTTAGGGACTTTAAACGTAGGCGCTTGTGCCAAACGAGTCATCAAATCTCTTAGCTGAAATGGCAAATCACCAGCAGGCGTATTGGCCGCAAACAACAACTGACGTTGCCCTTCACGGCTGCGATTAATCAGGTGAAATAAGGCTTCTTGCCACTGACTGCTTTGCTCTAACACTTCTAAATCATCAATGGCAATCAGATCAAAGTTCTCTAAAGAGGACAGTACGTGCACATCCGTATGAATCAGCTCATTGAGTGACAAACAAATCGCCGACTTGTCCATCTCAATAAACGACTCACAAATAGCAGACAGCAGATGAGACTTACCCGTGGCAGGACTGCCAAACAGATATAGCTGACCAATCAGGCCGACATGGAGTTGCCGTACTGCGTCAATAATCGACATCCAACCCGGACCGGCAAAGTCGCTTAAACTTGCATCATGCTTAATGTCCAGATTGAGACTTAGCTGTGCTTCTGCCATGAATCATCAACTCGTTTTGCGTAATGCAATATAATAAAAAGGAATAGAGTATCAATATTTTTAAAGGTACGAACTGCTCTGATACTATTTAGTATGAACTATCTAATGCGAATTACTTGCTACCGATTGACAGCGTTCATAAATTGTCTTTTTTTAAATGTAAACCACAGGCGTATTTACTAAAATGACGCTTGTGCCTGACATGCTTGATAGCAACTTATACCATCAATACTGCGCCTATATATAACATATTTGCAAAATGACTGACAAGTCTTTTACAGATTAAGGTTGAATAGGCGCTGCTTTCCTACCTTGCCATTCGTCATCAAGACTCCATGGCCCAATTGACTAACTAATGACCTACCTACTCTTTTTTAAACAAAACCAGTTGTTTACGGCCTCTATAAAAATCCGTTGAGCGATAGTAAGCGTATAAATGGCGGAACAATACATTAAGCACAGCAGAAACGGGCAAGGCAATCAACATACCAACGAAGCCCAACAGGCTGGCTCCTGCTAGTACAGCAAAAATAACCCATAATGGTGATAAACCGATTTTATCCCCTAAGAGCAATGGCTGTAGAATATAGCCTTCTGCTGCCTGCCCGACCAAGAACGCACCAACAACCAACGCCAAATATGTCCAATCTAGTCCAAACTGAAATAGACAGGCGATGATGGCGGCAATAAAACCAATACCAAAACCCAAGTAAGGAACAAAGCTTGCAATACCTGCAACCATACCAATGATAAGTCCAAGCTCAAGCCCAATCAGTTGTAGCTGTACTGCGTAAATAGCCCCTAGTAGCACCATCACCAGTAACTGACCTTTGATAAAAGCCATCAGCGCACGATCACATTCTTGAGCGATATGAATAATTCTTTCGCAATGAGAGGCAGGGAGTGCCATCTTCCATGTATGCAAGCGCTTGTCCCAATTAAATAAGAAATAGAAGGTCAGAATTGGTACAAGTACAATAAGTCCTGCGTTGTTGATAAAGATCATACTCGATGCAATGACTTGACTCATCAAGGTACTGGCATCTGAAAATTTATAATTCGTTTGCATATAATCTAGCAAAGTATCAGAAAACTCTTTGGACTCAAGCCTTGGCAGACGCATGGGAGTGTTAGCCACAAACCATTCACGTACCACTTGATTGTACCAATTCAGCACTTTAGGCAAGTACTCCCACGCGGCTTGCAACTGATACCACAATGTCGGGACTAACCACCAAAGTAGTAATGCCATCCCAAAAGTAATGGTGGAGTACACAATGATAATCGCCACCCAACGTTTGAGATACTTTGACAAACGTCTCACCAGCGGATTGAACAGGTATGCAAGTACGAAAGCGACGACAAAAGGCATAATGACCGGTAGCATCAAATATAATAAATAAATAGCGACAACCAGACCAACGACAATAAATAAACGCCGAAAAAAGGGATCTATTGGTTGGTTTATCATGATAAGCAATCCTATGACAGGGCTAATTTAAGACATCGGCGTGATTGAGTAGATCTTATATCTATTGAGTAACACCAGTATAATAATGAGCCGTTATTGACAATAAATTTAGCGTTCCATTATCGCAGAGTCCAAAAAAAAATCCGTCATTTTTTTGTTTCTTGACGTCTGATTGATGAGTTATAGCAAATCCTAGTGAAAATCAGCCAAATATCGGCAAGTTGCTTTGCGAGTGAGGGGCATTTTTGGGTATAATGCGCGCACTATCAGCAAAATTAACATGACCGATTCGCTTTTCTACTGACTGACCTTCATTCCCCTATAAAATTGTGAGATGACCATGAGTAACAAGCCTTCTTTAAGCTACAAAGATGCTGGCGTTGATATTGATGCTGGCGATGCGCTGGTTCAACGTATTAAATCAGTGGCAAAAGCCACCTCTCGTCCTGAGGTTGTGGGCGGACTTGGCGGCTTTGGAGCGCTTTGTCGCATTCCAACTGGTTACACGTCGCCTTTATTAGTATCGGGTACTGACGGCGTTGGTACTAAGCTCAAATTGGCCTTGCAGCTAAATCGTCACGACACAATCGGTATCGACTTGGTCGCTATGTGCGTCAATGATTTATTGGTATGCGGTGCAGAGCCGTTATTCTTTTTAGATTATTATGCAACAGGCAAGCTTGATATCGATACCGCTGCTACTGTGGTTACTGGTATTGGTGAAGGCTGTAAGCTATCAAACTGTGCATTGATCGGCGGCGAAACGGCTGAGATGCCAGGCATGTATCAAGATGAAGATTACGACTTGGCCGGATTCTGTGTGGGTGTGGTTGAAGAAAGCGAAGTCATCACGGGTGAAAATGTTGCTGAAGGTGACGTACTGATTGCACTTGCTTCAAGTGGCGCGCACTCTAATGGTTACTCATTGGTTCGAAAAGTCATCGAAGTAAGCGGTGTTGATGTGACTAGCAGCGATGAGCAGCTAGATGGTCAACCTATCCAAGACGCACTAATGGCCCCTACTCGTATCTATGTAAAGGCCATCAAAGCCTTACAAGACACTCTTGGCAGTTCAGCTTTACATGCGATGTCTCACATCACAGGTGGTGGTCTGACCGATAACTTACCTCGTGTCTTACCAGAGAATTTGGCCGCCAGTATCGACACCAATAGCTGGCAGTTCTCAGAGCTATTCACTTGGTTGCAGACTCAGGGTAATATCGAACAAAGCGAGATGTATCGCACTTTTAACTGCGGCGTTGGTTTTGTCATCGTTGTTCCTAAAGACAAAGCTGAGAGCGCAATCAAAACGTTAAACGATGCAGGCGAGAAGGCATGGCAATTGGGTGAAATGGTCAATCGTGACTTCGACGCGGTGGTATATCGTTAATGCCTGTTGATATCAAATCTGTTGACACCATGCCCATAGATACTGTGTCGACTAATCATCCAAACCAAACGCTCAAACCATTACGAGTGGCGGTTTTGGTCTCTGGTAGCGGCAGCAATCTACAAGTCTTGATCGATGCCATGCAAGCCGGCGCGCTACCCATCGAGATAGTTGGGGTGATTAGCAATCGTGATGACGCTTATGCCATCACACGTGCCAATGCTGCCTCTATTCCAGTGGCCGTGTTGTCACACGTTGCTAGTGGCAAGCGTATGGGTATCAAAACCTTTGAGCGCCATGCCAGTGAGCAGCTTCAAGCATGGCAACCAGATCTCATTGTGCTGGCAGGTTTTATGCGGGTATTGAGTGCCTCATTTATCAATAACTCACCAGCACCGATGATCAATTTGCACCCTTCTCTACTGCCTGCCTATAAGGGTCTTGATACGCATAAACGCGTCATACAAGCAGGTGAGTATCATCATGGTTGTAGCATTCATGTGGTGACCGCTGAGCTTGATGCTGGAGCCGTTCTGACCCAAGCTGTCCTATCTTTGGATCAAAAAGATACGGCTGAGAATTTGCAGAAGCGTGTCCAGAAGCTTGAGCATCAATTGCTACCTTGGACCGTTTTATTATTGGCAAAAGGCGTATTATCATTGAATCACGGTGAGTCAAATAGTCAGGCCAGCACTTTTTTACCAGCTTTGCCTTTGAAACTGTATCTAGACAGTTGATGGGATAATAAGATAAAAAATTATTATTCAAAGACAGTTAAACAAAAAAAGCCCAGTCACTTATGACTGGGCTTTTTGATATATAAGTTAATAAGCAGTATTTATTAAAAATTGGTACTACCTTTGCAAGTATTATTTACCATCAAATACATGTACTGCCTTAATATTGACAAATTCTTTGATACCAAATCCACCATGTTCACGGCCATGACCTGAGTCTTTAACACCGCCAAATGGAAGTGCTGGGTTTGCAAGACCGTAACCATTGATGTAGACCATACCTGTATCAAACTCTTCACGAGCTAGGCGAATCGCTTTCTCTTCATCTTTAGAGAAAATTGCGCCACCCAAGCCATAACGGCTGTCGTTAGCAATACGCAAAGCATCGTCTTGATCTTTGGCACGTATTAGTGATGCCACCGGTCCAAACAATTCGTCGTCATAAGCTGGTTGGCCTTTTTCAACGTTCTCTAAGATAGTTGCTGGGTAGAAGCTGCCTTTACCTTCTGGTAAGGTACCACCTGTTGCGATAGTAGCGCCTTTTTTCACACTTTCTTCTACTTGCTCATGCAACTTCTCTTGCAGATCTTTGCGAGCTAATGGGCCAATGTTTGAGCCATCATCCATTGGATCGCCTGTTTTTACGTTCTCGAACTTTTCAACGATGCGCTGACGGAAGTCATCATACAGGCTATCAACAACGATGAAGCGCTTCGCGGCCACACAAGTTTCACCATTATTAATCAGACGCGCTTGAGCACAAGTTTCTACTGCGACATCTAAATCGGCATCTTCTAGGACGATGAATGCATCGTTTGAACCCAACTCTAGAACCACTTTTTTGATGGCTTTTGCAGCTTGCTGACCAACGATACTGCCTGCACCATCACTACCTGTAAGAGTCACACCGCGTATTTTATCATGACCAATCAATTCTTCTGACTGATCGTGATCGATTAAGATAGTGCGGAATAAGTCATTTGGTAAATCAGACTCGTGGAAGATTTTTTCAATCAATAGGCCTGAGCCAGTCACATTTGCTGCATGCTTAAGTAAAATACTGTTACCAGCCATCAGATTGGCGATGGTATAACGGAATACTTGATATGCTGGAAAGTTCCAAGGTTGCATACCGTAGATCACACCAATAGGCTGATAGGTAACGATACCCTTTTTCATGTTTTCGATTTCGCGCTCATCATCTGCAAGAGCAGTAATACCATTCTCGGCAGTATAATCACAAATGCCTTTACACAAATCTACTTCTTGCAAGCTCTGGCTATAAAGCTTACCACGCTCTTCAGTCATCAATTTAGACAACTCTTCTTTGTATTTCATCAAAGTATCGCCAATAGAGTTGATCACTTTCGCACGCTCTTCATGACTGGTTTTACGCCATTCTAAAAACGCTTCGTGCGAGGCATCAACAATCTTATTGACCTCATCTTTACTCATGTAATTGTATTCTTTAATATTTTCGCCCGTTGCTGGGTTTACCGTAGTAATATCTGCCATGACTTTTGTCCTTATTATTAGGAATTTTTATTGGTTTAATTGCTTCGTTATTTAAGAAATGTATAGGATTGAGTTATGAATTATGCATCTTTCTACAAATATAGATAATGTTGCTGGGCTTAATAATAAGCCTTGTACGTATCTTTTTTCTTAAAGTGCAATCATCATAACAAACTGTATGAGCAGTAGTTTTACAAGTTATGAAGAAGTGTGCATAAGATGTTAATAATGTGACTGTCTTATTAACTACGCCTTAAATATTTTTTTTGACAGAATTTGGACAACAAAAAACCAGCTTGTTCGCTGGTTTTCTATTTAATGATAAAGCAGAAATATTCGAAAAAGCTGCGCCATGCCTTAAAAGATTCCTTTCGTATTAAAACAAGTGATTGGTCACAGGAATATCTTGTGGCGGATTCTCTTCTTCTGCGACCACCTGACGAGCCACATGCATGATGAGCTGACGCAACCAGCGATGAGCAGGATGGTGCTGTAATAACGGTGACCATGCCATGGTTAGCTCAAATTCAGGAATAAAAAATGGCGGCTCTTCCATCATAATACTGTCATTATTGGCCTGCATTCTTGCCACACGAGTCGGCAAGGTTGCAATCAAATCTTTATTGGCGGCAAGCATCGCAGGCATTTGATAATGGCGAGTAAAGACACTGATTTGACGTTTTTGACCCAAGCGCTGGAGGGCTTGATCAATAGAGCCAAGACCACCAGACTTTTCTGGATTGACACCAAAACCGACGCCCATACCCGTTTTAGATACCCACACATGCTGGGCTTTTAGATAGTTTTTTAGATTAAAGCGATTGGCATAAGGGCTTTCAGAAGACAGCAAACAACTAAAGGTATCACGCCATACTAATACTTGATGAAAACTTTGGGGGATTTCATTAAAGCGATTGATTGCCAAATCCACTCGACCCTGCTCCATATCACGATAAGAGACGTCAGATGGGGTCAAAAAGTCTAAAATAACGTTGGGCGCTTCAGAACGCAGCGCCTTAACCAATTTGGGTACTAATGTCGCCTCTGCATAATCTGACGTCATAATACGAAAGACACGCGAGGTGCTATAAGGGCGAAACTCTGTGCGTGGCTCTAATACTTGTGTCAAGTCAGCAAGTATCTCACGAATACGAGGCTGCAATTCCAAGGCGCGTTCCGTTGGCGTCATGCCTTCTGAGGAACGCACTAATAATGGGTCATTAAATAACTTTCGAAGACGACGTAATATATTACTCATCGCAGGTTGGGTAATTCCAAGCTGCTCAGCTGCCCGAGTGACGTTTTTTTCTCGTAGCAACACATCTAAATGTACCAATAGGTTTAAATCTACCCGCTGCAAATTCATATATATGTCTCTTAGCCTTTGGATAAATACCATAAAAAACTTGGTATTTTTGGTGCTGTTTCAGTTGTTTATAATTTAACACAGCGAAATTTTACTGTTTTTCGGTCAAATTCATACAGTATTTGTCAATTATAACTCAAATTACCTACTGTAAGATACTGTTTTACATACATTATAATTAAATAAAATACTAAAGATAATAATCATAAATTAGATAAATCTTAGTGACACAGTTATAGTGAGTCTCATGGATGATTTGTGACACAGACAATAAAAATTAGGTAAGCATGCCGATGCTATTTTACAGACTGAAACAACCATTCAATATATTAGGATATTTACCTTAACTAAAATATTGTTGGCTTTCATACTAGAAGTATCATTAGTTAAGGCGTTTATGACCAGCAACTTATCGTCAAAACTGTCTGTTATTGTACCATCTCTTACTGTCAGTTATGCCCTCATGGGGCGATAAATAGCGCAAACGCCTCAGAATATGCGAACAGAACCCATCTTCTTCGATATATCGCTAATTATTTCTAACTGCTGAGTTCAGTAATTGCCTTGTATTCATTGCTGGGTTTGTTTAGTGTAAATAAGACGTTGACCAATAATTTATGGTTACGCTGGCTCTAAATGAGATGTCAATACCGTTCGTAGCAAGTCTAAATATATACTTTTTAGTAAAACTGAATTTTTTAGTCATACCCAATTGTCACTATTTTAGCACTTAATTTATTTGTTTTTCATACCCCACCAAGGAGACTACAGATGTCAACTGCATATAAATCAGCGATCGACTTAGTACGTGAATTAAAGCAAAAGCACGGTAACTGGCAGAACATTAGCGAGACTGATGCAGCACGTATGATGTCCCAAAACCGCTTTAAAACAGGTTTGGATATCGCCAAATATACTGCAAAAATCATGCGTCAAGACATGGAAGATTATGACAATGATACGTCTCAATATACCCAGTCTTTAGGGGCATGGCATGGCTTTGTGGCACAGCAAACCATGTACGCTAAGAAAAAATATTTTGGTACTACAGCCAAAACCTACATTTATCTATCAGGTTGGATGGTAGCGGCCCTACGCTCTGAGTTCGGTCCTCTACCTGACCAATCTATGCATGAAAAAACATCAGTACCCAAACTGATTGAAGAGATTTACACGTTTTTACGTCAAGCAGATGCCAAAGTATTGAATGATTATTTCCGTGAGCTAAACGCTGCTGAAGAAGCAGGTCAAGACACCTCAGCTATCTTAGAAAAAATCGAAAACTTTGATTCGCATGTAGTGCCAATCATCGCTGATATCGATGCAGGTTTTGGTAATGAAGAAGCCACTTACCTATTGACTAAGCAGATGATCGAAGCGGGTGCTTGTGCGATTCAGGTTGAAAACCAAGTTTCTGACGCTAAGCAGTGTGGTCACCAAGCGGGTAAAGTAACCGTACCGCATGAAGACTTCATCTCTAAGCTAAACGCTATTCGTTATGCTTTCTTAGAGCTTGGGGTTGAAGACGGTGTGATCGTTGCTCGTACTGACTCTGAAGGCGCATCACTAACGCAAAAAATCCCAGTATCAAATGAGCCAGGCGATCTTGCTTCTAAATACATCGATTTTATCGAAATGGAAGAAGTCACGCTTGAAGATGCAAAAGAAAATGACAGCTTACTTAAGCATAACGGCAAACTAGTACGTCCCGTTCGTCTACCAAACGGCTTATACCAGTTCCGTGAAGAGACCAACATTGACCGTGTTGTACTTGACTGTGTGACTGCGCTAGAAAACGGTGCGGATTTACTATGGATCGAAACACCAACTCCAGACGTAGAACACATCAAAATGATGGTTGACCGTATCAAACAGCAGCAGCCAAAAGCGAAATTGGTATACAACAACAGCCCATCATTCAACTGGACGCTTAATTTCCGTAAGCAAGTCATCGCTCAGTGGGAAGAAGAAGGCAAAGACATCTCGGCGTACAATAAAGCGGACTTGATGAGTGCTGATTATGACGGTACTGAGCTTGATGCAGCAGCTGACATCGCCGCTAAGAACTTCCAACGTGATGCATCACGTGAAGCAGGTGTATTCCATCATCTAATCACGCTACCGACCTATCACACTACCGCTCTAAGCGTGCATGAGCTTGCTAAAGGCTACTTTGGTGAAGAAGGTATGCTTGCTTATGCCGCTGGCGTACAACGTAAAGAAATCCGTGAAGGCATCGCTTGTGTCAAGCACCAAGCAATGGCAGGTTCTGACCTTGGTGATGATCACAAAGAGATTTTCTCAGGTGACAACGCGCTAAAAGCAGGCGGCGGCAAAAACACGATGAACCAGTTCTAATCACCAATATCTATAATCCTACGTTACAAAAAAAGCCGCTCTACTTAAGATAGAGCGGCTTTTTTGTTGCGGTTTAAACACTCATAGAGTGGTAGACTAATAATCATTATTCAGAATTACTAGGAGCCATTATGCAAGAGATAGAGCTGAAGTTTTTGGTGCCAGAATCACGACTAAAAGGGCTGATGCGTCAAGTACAAGTCAAATCTTCAAAGCTGACGCAACTGGCGGCGCATTATTACGACACTCTTGACCAGCAGCTAGCAAAAGCAGGTATTGGTTTGCGTATTCGCAAAGAAGGGGATGCTTGGGTACAAACCCTCAAAGCTGGCGGCGATGGTATTGCAGCACGTCTAGAACATAATGCCATACTAGATAACGAACAGGTACAGGCAATGCTCGATAACAATGCGCTCATGCCTGATTTAGGCATTTATAAAGATACGCCCGCTGCCGCTGCTTTCGATGGCTTCAAGCTTAAAGAGTTGGCCAAAAAACTGACACAACGCTATGTCACCGATGTCGAGCGCACCACACGGTTTCTAACAGAAAAGACCAGTGACGCCCTTGAGGATAGTACAGATAACTGTATCGAGGTCGCTTATGATCAAGGAGAAATCATCCATGGTGAGGACGACACCCAACGAGAAGCCATTCAAGAAATTGAGTTTGAATTGATATCAGGTGATTTAGACTTTTTATTTACAACAGCCAAAGCGTGGTGCAAACGCTATAAGCTCAGCCTCTCTACCGTGACCAAAGCTGAGCGCGGTGGACTACTTATTAGAGGGCAATCTCATAGCCAAGCGATTGGCGCAAACCTTAATGAGCTAAACGTCAGTCGAAAAACCAGCCTGCCTACTTTTGTGCGCGCAGCTGTCCATAATTGCCTCATCCAAATTCTACCCAACAGCAGTGCCATCGTCGCCGGTAGTACTGACCATGAGCATATCTTGCAGTTTTACATTGGTATCGACCGTTTGCTGACGGCAATAACAACATTTGCAAGCTTCTCTGATGAGATCAATCCTGATTGGCAGCCTATTCTAAAGCAAACCTTGACCCTACTTGATGACTATCGTGAGCTGACATATCTAGCAGAACACCTTGAACCCCAGTTGCAAGAACTCGGCGCGCCTGCAACTGACTGGACAACAGACATTGATACGCTCAAAATCAAGCCAATGGATGCGGTAAAAGCCAATGACTTTCAGCTGATATTGCTAGAGCTGATAGCCTTCACCATGAGCGATCCAAAACTGGAACCTCAAAATGACAAACTGGCCATCGATAAGCTGGCTAAAATTCTGTCTCAGCAATACAAAGACTTGCTCAACCTTGATAAAAAACGTGATGATATAGAAAATAGTGAGATTGACGATACACAAAGCTTAGAAGCAGAAATTTCAGAAATGAAAAGCGATGATTCAAAAAGTAGCGATGAAGAGCATCCTCAATATGAATTGTACCGTCAACTAAAAACACTACGCTATATGAGTGAATTTTCTGCACCAGTATTTCATAAAAAATCGTCTAAAAAGAAAACCAAGCTTTGGCTCAAGAATCTGACAAAAGCGCAAAAAGCCTTGAATAAATATCAGGCTTATACACAATATCAGCAGCGTTATCAGCTAAAATCCGCATCGGACAGCAACGCGTTATATGGCGCAGGTTGGATAATAGCTGCCTTAGAAAAAGACCACCAACGTGCTGAGAAACGTTTAATGAAACTAAAAGATGGAAAAAAGTTTTGGTAAATATAGATATGGATAAATAACCCATGCTATAAAAAAGACAGCTTCTTTTATAGGAGCTGTCTTTTTTTAAGTACTATTTGTCGCTAAGTGTTATTTGCTGCTTAATATTTGATTGTCTAAACTCAGTTTAACCCGCCATGATAGTCACGGACACGCCCTCTTCTACCTGTTCAAACAGCTCAACGATGTCTTCATTGCGCATACGTACACAGCCATGTGAGAGTGGTACACCCATCGGCTCAGTGTCTGGGGTTCCATGAATATAAATATAACGCTGATAAGTATCACACACGCCTTGAATGTTGCTGCCTTTATTCACACCCTCCTCAAGACCACTTAACCATAAGATGCGGCTCAGTATCCAATCGCGCTCAGGATGAAGCTCGCCAAGCGCTGCATCATATTTCTCACCTGTAGGTACACGTCCAACGAACACAGAGCTTATAGGAGAGTCACCCCCTATTTTTTTTGCAATGACATGCTGACCTAGCGGCGTACAACCACTATCTTCTTGGCTACCAATACCGTTTTTAGCCGTAGAGACTGGGTACTTTAGTATTTTTTTTTGTTGCTGATATACCGTCAATGTTTGCTCAGCAATATTGATGATTAATTGTTTATCAGAGTTTTGATGATGATTCATAAACACGTCCAGTGGTTATCGATAGTATGACTTACGACATTTTTGATAAAAATCTGTGAAAATTTCTATTATCAAGGGATTGTAACCAGGCTTTTGGCACCGTAAGATAGAAGCACACTTTTTGATGCTAGCAGATTATGACGACTATTTCACCGACACGTGTGTCGATGTATGATTTTCTATATCAAGATACCAAGCCTATGCTGTCACTATTGGCAGATGCGGCGCAGCTTTCACTCCCTCAAGCTCGTCTAGCTATGGATGCCAGTTTACAGGCTATTGTAAGCGCCTTACTTGTTTATCAACAGCATCATAAAGGGCAAGCCGTCAGTAAAAAACTATTTGGTCGCGCAGCGGTCAAAGAACTGCGGCAATACAATTCTATGAATTTTGTGACCATCAATGCGACGTTATACCATCGTCAGGACGCCGCCGATGCTATCTTTCATGACAATGAATGCGTGATCAAAGCCAGTGAACACATCGCCTCAAACATTGATGCAAAAATACCGCAAGTTCAAATTTTATTGACATCCTTGTGTGTGGTCGTGCTGCGTGAATTGGCTATTTTGACAGAGTACAGTCAACTTGATCATGATGAGATTAATAAGTGGTTTGCCTTGCAGCCACAGTTTTTGTCAGCGAAACGTTTTGATGTGAGTCAGCCAGATTTAGCATCAGCTGAATCGGTAGCCGTCAGCCCTGATAGCATAGAACAATCCACATTATTAGAGAGTAGTTCAGACACAGAACAAAACGCTTCTGATCTACCTCTTCTAAAGGCTGAGCAGCTGTTAGATACCCCGCCCGCTTTTGACACTTATTGGTATGAGCTTACCTCATTCAAACCTGAAAATCAGGAACCTGTACAAGACATGCAGATGGCAACAGGCAATTATCTAAAAGCCATCGGTCGCTCCCCTGATAATCTACAGCAAGGACGCCATAATGACATGCTGGTATTTGCAGACATGCCAGCCATTGCCTTACCGCATCAACGTTGGTTATTACAGTTGGCAAAAATATCTGATATCTACCTTAGTCGCAACCGACTGCGCGTGAATTCTGAGCCTGTCAATCCACCCAAACCCCCACTAGTTAGTTTGGGATTAATCGGTGGTAACAACGACAACATTCCTGCAACGATCAGTGAAAAACCGATTGAATACGATGCCGCAACGCCGCTTTGGAAAAATCCGGTCATTCTTATCATTATCCTCGTCATCAGTACGCTGGGTGCGCTTGCCACTCTTAAATATCAGACTCAAAAGTCCAATGGTCACATTCTTGCGACAGAAGAAGTATTAGAGCAGGAAGTCATTAAGGAACGTCAGCAGCAAGATGTGGCCATTGTCAGAGTAGATGATGAATCTAGCACTGAAGAAATAGCAACAGACAAATGAGGCCATATAGCGACTAAAGAAAAAAAATGAAAACTCATTTTGCTAACGATCTATTACCCATAAAAAAACAGAGGCACTATGAATAGCACCTCTGTTTTTATTGATTAACGTCTACTCAACTATAATGTCGTGTAAAAGCTTATTTTGATAAGTCACGACCACGGCTGGCTTCGATAGCAAGACGGAGACCATTTAGACGGATAAAACCTTCTGCATCCTTTTGATCGTAGGCACCTGCATCGTCTTCAAAAGTCGCGATTTTTTCGTCAAACAATGAATCATCTGACTTACGGCCGACTACGCTCACAGCACCTTTGTATAGTTTGACACGCACAGTACCGTTTACGTACTCTTGAGACTTGTCAATCAATGCTTGCAACATCATACGCTCAGGGCTGAACCAATAACCATTATAGATGATTTTTGCATAGCGTGGCATCAACTCATCTTTTAGGTGAGCCGCTTCACGATCTAGCGTCAATGACTCAATACCGCGATGCGCTTTTAGCATAATCGTGCCAGCTGGTGTTTCGTAGCAACCACGTGACTTCATACCAACATAACGGTTTTCAACGATATCTAAACGACCGATACCGTGCTTACCACCGATCTCGTTTAATTTAATCATGACCTCAAAAGGCTTAAGCGCTTCGCCATCGATTGCAACGATATCGCCTTTTTTATACTCAAGCTCTAAGTATTGTGCTTCGTCAGGTGCTTCTTCTGGACTGACTGACCAGCGCCACATGTCATCTTCGGCTTCAGCATACGGATCTTCTAGCACACCGCCTTCATATGAAATATGAAGTAAGTTGGCATCCATTGAGTAAGGAGATTTTTTTGTGCTACCTGCATAATCAATCGCAATGTCATGCTCTTTTGCATATTGCATCAAGCTTTCACGGCTAGACAAATCCCACTCACGCCAAGGTGCAATCGTTACCACATCTGGTGACAAAGCAACTGCACCCAGCTCAAAACGTACTTGGTCATTGCCTTTACCCGTCGCACCATGACTGATGGCATCGGCATTGTGTTCTTTAGCAATTTCAACCAAGCGCTTAGCAATCAATGGGCGCGCGATAGAAGTACCTAGTAAGTATTCGCCTTCATAAATGGCATTGGCACGGAACATTGGGAACACATAGTCACGAGCAAACTCTTCGCGCAAATCTTCGATGTGAATATTTTTAATACCCATGGCCTTGGCTTTAGCTCGGGCTGGCTCGACTTCTTCACCTTGACCGATGTCAGCGGTAAAGGTAATCACTTCGGCATCATAAGTTTCTTGTAGCCATTTAGCGATGATTGAGGTATCAAGGCCACCTGAATATGCCAATACGATTTTATTAATATTTTTTGGATCAAGCTGAGCCATGAACAACTCCTATTATGAGAATGTAGCGTTAGCGATAGCGCTAAGGTTGAATCAAAAGATGAATTACTTGCTCAGTGTACATCATATTTACTATAGGCAAAAGTCTAACTGCCATTAGGCGCTCGCTTTTGGTTTAAATTCAAGCATTACATTTTGGACGGCTTTGTCAAAACCATATGTCATAAAGATACACAAAAGACAGCTAAACGAATTATCTACCTATATTTGGTCGCATATTTAGTCAAGTAGGCAAATCTGTTATGATAGCACTACAGTACTCCCTCCTTTTTACTTCCATATATGACGATATAGAGCGCGACGACATTATGACTGATTCGATTAGAGAGTTGACCCTCCTCCAGCCAGACGATTGGCATATTCACCTGCGTGATGGCAAAGCTTTGAGCACTACTGTACCGCATGCAGCCAACAGCTTTAATCGCGTGATTTGTATGCCAAACCTAGTACCACCCGTTAAAAACGCTGATGAGGCGCTTGCCTATCGCACTCGCATCTTGGCGCATTTACAAGCCAGTGATCTGAATGCTGAGCGAAAAACAGCGTTTGATCCACGCATGACTTTGTATTTGACAGACAATACGACGGCACTAGATATCGAAACAGCGGCTAAGTCAGGAATCGTTCAGGCAGTCAAACTGTACCCTGCTGGAGCCACGACCAACTCATCTGATGGTGTGACTAACATTAATGCCTGTGTTGATGTCTTTGAAGCATTAGAAAAGTACAATCTGCCCTTACTACTTCATGGTGAAGTAACCCAAGATCATGTGGATATTTTTGACCGCGAGAAGCGCTTTTTGGACGAAGTATTGGGACAAATTATTGCCAAATTCCCTACATTAAAAATCGTCATGGAGCACATTACCACAAGTGATGCGGCAGACTTTGTATTGGCTCAAGGCAATCATATTGCTGCTACTATCACACCGCAACACTTAATGTTTAACCGCAACCATATGTTGGTCGGTGGCATCAAACCACACTTTTATTGCTTACCTATTTTGAAGCGTGAAAGTCATCAGAAAGTTTTGTTAGACGTTGCAACAAGTGGCAATCCTAAGTTCTTTTTAGGAACTGACTCCGCCCCGCACGCAACAGACAAAAAAGAAGCGGCGTGCGGTTGTGCTGGCTGTTACAGCGCTGAGACGGCTTTACCATTATATGCCACCGCTTTTGATAGTGTGGGCAAGATAGATAAGCTAGAGGGCTTTGCCAGTCGTTTTGGGGCGCAGTTTTATGGCCTACCCCTAAACGAAAGTAAAATAACGCTTGTCAATACGCCAATGCAAGTACCTGCAAGTTATCCTTATTTTGACGGCGGTTCACTAACGCCGCTTATGGCTGGTGAAACGTTGCCTTGGTCTATCAAAGCATAGAGCAGACTCAGTAAAACATTTTTACTTTATCCTACGATATGAGTAATCTCCTTATATAAAGGAATATGGCTTTTATCGTAGGAGATCTCTTTGTTTATTTAATATAACAGTACGACTGATAAAAGCGATTTAACCTGATATGACCATTCAAAATGATGCCGCCTTAACTGATACCCATTCAACACACCACTTAAATAGCACACCTGATAACGACTCAAGTATCCCTACTGAAGATACTGTGACAGAAGAACGAGCGCCACTGAGCTTAAAAGACCGCTTTCGTAAGTTTTTGCCAGTTGTGGTTGATGTAGAGACAGCAGGTTTTAATGCACAAACGGATGCGTTGTTAGAAATTGCCTGTATTCCTATCTTATTAGATGAAGAAGGTGTGTTTTATCCAGGCGATGCGTTTAACGCTCATATCGAGCCGTTTGAAGGTGCAAACTTAGAACCAAGCGCTCTTGCCTTTACAGGTATCGACCCGACCAATCCGATGCGTAAAGCAATTGCTGAAGATGAAAAAACAGCCTTACGCCGTATTTTTAAGGGACTAAAAGAAGTACGCCGCGCAGAAGACTGCCGTCAATGCGTCTTAATCGGACACAACGCGCACTTTGATTTGTCTTTTTTGAATGCCGCAGTACTACGTACCAATAGTAAAAGCCATAACCCTTTTCATAATTTTTCAGTGTTTGATACCGTTACATTATCAGCACTGGCATTTGGTCAAACTGTATTAGCACGCGCTTGTAAAGCAGCAGGACTGGATTTTGATGGTAAAGATGCGCACTCGGCGCTATATGACACACAAAAGACAGCTGAGCTGTTCTGCTACATTCTCAATCATTACCCCATGCTATCGAATATGATGCATGCTGAGCCTACCAAAGAGTCATCAGCAGATAATGAAGAGGAATGAGGCACTCTCACACATCATATATTGCTAACCACGCATAATAATGCTATTTGTAATACTTAATAACTTTATAGAGGTCTAAGTTGGCAGCACTGGTTTGAGCGAAGAAAAATATGCAGACTTAATGGGAGGGACGTTATCATGGATCCACAATTTAAGTTATGGGGCACCATCATCGGTTATATGTTGCTCGCGCTGACTATCAGTACTTGTACTTCTTTATGGATTCGGTATCATTTAAAGCGTAAAGACCTACATCCTCGTCGCGCACTCAAAAAAAGATATTTAATTGCAAAAAGGCGGAAAAAAAGTCTTGACAGAAAACGCAGAGGCTATTAGAATACGCACCACTTCAGCATAAATGGTGAAAGCAGTTGAAGTGTTGTTACTAGTCCCCATCGTCTAGAGGCCTAGGACACCGCCCTTTCACGGCGGTAACGGGGGTTCGAATCCCCCTGGGGACGCCACTATTCGGCGTCACTTATTAGCAAAACTGCTACCAAGCATCAAATCAGACTAATAAGCGTACCATCAAAAGCCCGCATCACAATATACTGTGATGCGGGCTTTTTTATATTCGTAAGTTTTATAATTATATTTTCAAAACTTAGTTTAAGCGATTCCATGCATATAACGATTAATGTCGCTATTATCAGTGTTCAAACGCTTGCTATGCCTAACTTCAGATTGACGCCTTTGATGTTATTATAACGTTCATTAAAAAAGCCAGCATTAAATGCTGGCTCTTATGAGTAGATACTATTTTCTTGTAAAAACAACCACACCCGCTTTTATAGCATCAGCCAAATGAGGGCTAGTATAATCAATCCACCTAAGATGGCTTGGATCAATAAGAATGCTTGGTGCTGCCCTACTACTTTACCCAAGGTGAGACCTAACGTACTGTATTTAATAGGTTGGGTGTCGATATCACCGCTTTCTAACTGCTCATCGTAATAGTCTTTCAAAATATCTAAAAATTCCTTGTGTTCATTAGAGTCCCAACTGTCAGGCTTAAATGGCATAAACGATTTAAGTCTAGGCTCATTTGTCATCCAACGTTCGAGCGTGATAGAACGTAGTGACCAACCAGAAAAACGACGCTCAGTAATTGCTGAAAAATCCAGTATTTTTAAATCTTTATGGCGATCGTCCAATATCAAGCGATTTTTAAGATTGGTCAGGGCTGCTTCAGAGCCCTCTACACACTGTAAGAAGTAGCCATTGCCGTAGCAAAGGATACCAGTAATATTTTCTATTGTATTACGCTCAATAGCGACTTCTGCAATGTCATTAAGCGTGCTGGCATTTGACAGGCCAGTCGAAGTAATATGGCTCAGATATACAAGCTGGCAGAGATCTGACGTTACTGGACTTGTAGAATCATTGAATGTTGACAATCAGCTTCCCCTATAATCAGGTAAATGTAGCTAAGACAACTATAATAACTTTAGAAAAAACATAGAAACTAAACCTTTGAATGTATCAAATCGGTTTGGTATATTATTGATTTTATAAATGTTTATATTAATTGTATTAAGTTGGTTACATCATAGGCCAATTTCGTCATCAAAGCAACTTATGATTATATAAAATTGGTAAGTGTTATAAGTAAACATTTTTTTAGAAAAAACATATTATTGATTTTGACAGCTATTAGTTGCTTGAGCAAACATTATTTTCTAAAAATGATGACAAAACATTAATTATTTGAAACGCGATTATTGAATAAGACAAAATCCGACACAGATTCAAATCGTATCTATATCGCGTCAACTTAGGCGATTTAGGGTAAGAGAAGTCTACCGTTATTTAAAGTACGTTAGGGCTGATCAGATTGAGCGGTAAGGATGGCAGATAGCAATAAAGCATCGTCAGGATAAGTAAGCTTAATGTTTTGGCGACTGCCAGTAACCAGACGGATGGGCAAGTCTAAATACTCAAAAGCACTGGCTTCATCTGTGATAGTTAGCTGATGCTCAGCCACATAATTCAATACTTTTTTAAGCGCTCCTAATCGAAATACTTGTGGCGTTTGTGCTTGCCACATGCTGCTTCTATCTATAGTACGTTTGGCATAATAGCGCTGATTATTTTTATCTGATAGATTGTCTGTAGTTACAGACTTGATATACGAGGTTTTGAGAGTGTCCGCTACTGGTGTTGCTAAGATAGCACCATAAGGCTCTAGCAATGCAGCTTTAATAACTTGATCAATATCATGACTAGGTACAGCTGGACGCGCCGCATCGTGAATCAGTACCAAGTCTGAGTCATCAGCCCCTGTACTCCCAATCGCTGACACTCCCGCTTGAACCGATTGCCAACGCTCAACACCGCCAAGAGCGTAATAAACAGGTATGGCAAAGTCGAGTGTTCGTGCCGTAATATCATCTTCGGCCACCACCAATAAACATTGATTGATATACTTGCTACTCGCAAGTCTTGCCACACTAAGCTGTAGCAATGTCTGGTCTTGCAACTGAGTATATTGTTTGGCAACGGATGCACCAAAACGGCTACCACGGCCAGCAGCGACAATCATGGCATAGGTGCGAGGAAGAGGATTCATAAGATAATACTTAAGGCTGTGGCCCATGACAGTATGATTAAAAAGAAATGTGAATAAAAGCTAGGATAGAATTACATACGAAATACACCGCTACTGTAAGAAATAGAGTGCCTTATAGTATTGTCGTATCTTGGTAGATTAATAACGAGTATGTGTCGTTGGCGCGGTAGATACCTGAACAAACGTCTCATTTGGTTTAATCAAGCCCAAATCCAAGCGGGCATGCTCTTCGACTGCTTCCAGACCATTTTTGAGGTCATAGACATCCGTACGTAATAAATTATTAGCAGCGACTTGATTATCATTTAGGTGCTGCTGCTCTTCAATCTGAGTTAATAATTTATTATGCCCAGATCGTCCATTCTCACCCAGCCAATACTGATATTGCAGTCCTAACAGCACTGCAACCGCTAAAGCAAGTAACATAAATTGGCTAAAGTATTTCATGTGATCACGCCAAACAACAGAAAATTTGTAAAATAAAAATAAGCTAGGCTTATTATTAGCTGAATTTGCTAAGCGATATATCCTCATATCAATGAGTCCTTATCGCCTAGCATTAGCTATAAACTTGCTTCTAACCACGCAGACCGATAAACTCTTCACGGCCGCGATAGCTTGCACGTACTTGCTGCTCAATACGTAACAACTGATTGTATTTTGCCACGCGGTCTGAACGGCACAGTGAGCCTGTTTTGATTTGACCAGCAGCCGTACCAACCGCTAAATCTGCGATGGTGCTGTCTTCCGTTTCACCTGAGCGGTGCGAGATGATGGTTGCATAGCCATTTTTCTTCGCCAGATAAATGGCATCTAGCGTTTCTGATAACGTACCAATCTGATTGAACTTAATCAAAATCGCATTGGCAATGTGCTTATCAATGCCTTCTTGCAAGATCGTAGGATTGGTCACAAATAAATCATCACCGACTAACTGGACTTTATCACCAATTTGTTCGGTCAAATACTTCCAACCATCCCAATCTGACTCATCAAGACCGTCTTCGATAGAAATAATAGGATATTGACGTGCTAATCCTACTAGATAGTCTGAGAAACCTTGGCTATCAAACGCTTTGTTGCCTTCGCCCGCCAAAACATACTGACCATTCTTATAGAACTCGCTGGCCGCACAGTCTAGAGCAAGATGGATATCTTCACCTGCTTTATAACCGACTTGCTCAATCGCTTGCAAAATTACCGTAATGGCTTCTTCATTGCTACGTAAGTTTGGTGCAAAACCGCCTTCATCGCCGACCGCTGTATTTAAGCCTTGAGATTTTAAAACAGACTTTAAGCTGTGAAAAATCTCTGTACCCGCTCGTAGCGCTTCTGAAAAGTTCGTGAAGCCTACAGGCTCAATCATAAATTCTTGAATATCAACAGTGTTGTCTGCGTGCTCGCCACCGTTTAGGATGTTCATCATTGGTACAGGCATCGTAAGCGACGTCTGATTGCGCAAATTGGCAATATATTGATGCAGCGGCAGACTCTGTGATTTTGCAGCGGCTTTGGCTGTCGCTAAGGAAACTGCCAACATAGCGTTAGCACCAAGGCTGTCTTTATTCTCTGTGCCATCTAATGCAATCATGGCATCATCGATGCCCTGCTGCTCGGTCACGTCTTTGTCCATCAATGCACTGCGAATCTGGCTATTGACGTTGGCCACGGCTTTTTTGACGCCCTTACCCATGTAACGAGTTTGATCGCCATCACGCAGCTCTAGTGCCTCACGTGAACCTGTAGATGCCCCACTTGGAGCAGCAGCACGACCAATGGTACCGTCAGCTAAAATAACATCAGCTTCAATCGTTGGGTTACCGCGCGAGTCTAAAATCTCACGAGCGCGAATGTCTTTAATTGCGGTGACGTTGTTGGTTTCTTCAGCGTACATAATGTCTGTTAATTCCTTTGGTCATGCCAAGTTTATGGGATAAATAACGGCAAATAGAATACAAAAAAGTTAAAGCAAACTGCCTTATAGCACCTATATCTAAGACCGATTTGTGTATTGGTCAAATTGGTCCGTTTAAGCAGCATCTAAACGCTGTTTAGTACTATGACAGCCAGCTATATTGCTTGGCATCATAGCATATTTTTTATCAAACTTCCCTTATCTTACACTGACTTGCAGCTCTAATTTTAAATATAAGTAGCTTAGGCAAACCGAAATGTCTGCTGTTATGGTCTGTCTTCAGTACAACCTATTATTCAGAAAAGCATCGTCATCAGACTGTTTTTGGATGATTTGTCTTAGTATGAGTAGCAGAGACAGTATTGTCGAGCACTACCTTGGTTTTAAACCGTGTCAACCGTAATGCATTCATTAGTACTGAGATGGAGCTAAGTGCCATCGCAGCCGCTGCAATCATAGGATTCAAAAAACCAAATGCAGCCAGCGGAATACCCAGACAATTATAAATGAAAGCAAAAAATAGGTTCTGTTTGATATTACGCAGCGTTGCTTGCGCAATTTTTTGAGCCGCATCAATATGCATGAGCGACTCACCCATCAACCGAGCGGAGGCACTATATTGTGCCACATCGCTCCCTTCAAACATAGCAAAGCTGGCATCTGCAGTTGCCATTGCGGGCGCATCGTTTACCCCATCTCCTGCCATCGCAACTTTATGACCGGCGGTTTGTAATCGCGCAATTTGGCTGGCTTTGTCACGTGGACTCATTTTACCGTATGCTTGTTCGATACCTAGCTGCCCTGCGACATGGTTAACGACAGATTGCTTATCACCGCTCATCAAAATCACATGAAGGCCAGACTCTTGTAATGCAGTGATGGCTTGCGGCGTATCGGCTTTTAAATCATCAGCCAACGCAAATGCACCAAGGGGTTCATCGTTGATACTGACTGCCACTGTACTGGCAATTTGCCATGCTTTTGGCATAAACTTGGGTAGCGTTAGACTTGCAAACTCTGCTGTACCGACTTTAACCAGTCCAAGCCCATCAATCTGTGCTTGAATGCCTGCCCCTTTGATGACATTGATATCAGTCACAGGTAGTAATGGCAAATCACGTTTTGCAGCTGCGTTGATTAGTGCTGTCGCTAACGGATGACTGGCATGAGCCTCAACGCTGGCTGCAATTTGTAAGACATCGTCGACGGCTAATGATTTATCTACCATCACTTGATCGACAATGGTAGGTTTACCCATCGTCAAGGTGCCAGTTTTATCAAGTACCACCGTATCGATATTACCAGCGGCTTCCAAACTTTGAGCATCTTTAAACCAAACGCCATGACGCGCGGCGACACCCATACCAGCCATAATCGCGGCTGGTGTTGCCAGCCCTAATGCACAAGGACAAGCAATGACCAAGACCGATACGGCATGCATCAAGGCCGTCTCCATCATTCCTGTCAACCACCATGTCAGTCCAAAAGTAACCAAAGCAATGGCAACCACGACAGGAACAAAGATGGCGGTTACTTTGTCCGCAAGACGTGCCAAATTGGCTTTTGAGCCTTGAGCTTCACTCAATGCTTGTACCATGTCCCCCAACTTGGTATCGCTGCCTTTGGCACTGACGCGATACAGCAAGCTACCATTTTCTAGCAACGCCCCTGCCAGCAGCCCATCGCCCACATCTTTTTTGAGTGGCACCGATTCACCAGTTAAATGACTTTCCTCACACCAGCCGCTTCCATCGATAACCGTACCATCAGTGGCTACGCGGCTACCTTGCTTGACGCGCAGGATATCGCCTATTTGAATGTCTTTGAGTGCAACAGAATGAAACTCACCATTGGACTGCTGGCGCTCGACCTCATCTGGCGTCAATGACAATAATAAATCAATACTGTTTAAACTGTGCTTTTTGGTGCGCTCTTCCAGATATTTACCTGTCCGTACAAAGGCAATAACCATCACACCTGCTTCAAAATAAACAGCAGGACCGTGGTCAATGCCGTGACCAACTGCATGACTGGTTTGCAGCAAGCTATTTAAGCTGCCATCACCATGAGTGAGCCACAGGTAAGTTGAGTACGCCCAAATGGTCACTGTACCAATGACCACCAACACATCCATATTGGCAAGACCGCCTTTAATTGAGGCCCACGCACTCTTATAGAACGGTAGGGCAAAACCAAACTGTACAATCGTGGCTAAAACAAACTGAAGCCAAATAGCTGGCATCCATGCCATCCCCTGACCTGTCAGCATGCCAGCCATACCAATTAAAAAGGGCAATAAGCAAATCCATAGCCCAATCAAACGCCATGGATACTGCGTCGCTGTATCTTCATCCGTTTGTGAAAAAAGACTATCAGCTGCCTGCAGATTGGCAACAAAACCCGTTTTGTTCACCCATTCTGTGATTTGCTCTGGCGTCGTCTGCGTAGGATCATAATCCACATTTGCCGTCTCGCCTGCAAAATTCACATTGACCTCATGTACTGAGGGCTTCTTGTTCAGCACCTTTTCAATGCGTGAAGCGCATGCCTGACAGGTCATGCCTTCAATCGCAAGTTGTAGATGGGCACGCTGTGGCGTGATTTTTGTATTGGATTGAATATCGGTATCGACGTCGTAGGTGTGATGGTTATCAGTATGGGAATCATTCATAAATAGGACTCGTTATGGCGTTTACACAAGGTATAAGCCATAAAAACAACAATGGGTGGAGAGATTTAAATCAAACAACTATTACATTCTCAAACTATCGGTTTTATTTGAACGGTTTATAGTCAATTCGTCTTAAAAAAATAAACAGGCAGTGCCAATTTTTAATCACTAAAAAACCAGCCATGACAGCTGGTTTTTAAATAAAGGACAAAACTTATGAATTAGCGACGGTTGCATCAAAGCCTGCGTCATCGATAGCCGCAGCGATTGCTTCTGCACTTGTCTTACTATCATCAAAGGTGACTGTGGCTTGATTGTCAGCAAGCTCAATGCTCATATCATTTAAACCATCAATATCTGCGGTAGCATTGTGAACGCTTGCAACGCAGCCACCACAAGTCATCCCTTCGATTTTAATAATGCGCGTTTGGTCTGCCATAGTAGGCTCCTTATTTTTCTTGGTAAATAATCTTTTTTTACGTATTCATTAATACTATTACTAAACCAGTATCAGTCGTATTGGTAGTAACACAAGGCTCAATCATTATAGTGTGGATTTTGCGGTGCATCGATGGGAAATGGCTGAGTGACATAATCCACCATACTAATGGCAGCAGTCAAAGCATGAATGCTCGTGTCTGTATCATCGTAGCGTACATGCGCCGTGTGGCTCGCTGTATCCAGCTCAATGTCCATAACGCCCGAGATATTCTTCAAGGCTGTCATCACACTGTCTAACCCGTTAGCATCATCGATGTTTTCAATACTTACCTGTGCAATCTTTATTGCCATGGTGTTATCTCCTACTTCATTAATGCGTATCGAGAATGTCAAAACCTTTGACCAAGTCATCAATTTGCTTAAGCTGACACAAAAATGGCTCTAACTGGTTCATTCTCAACGCACAAGGACCATCGCATTTTGCGTCTTCTGGGTTTGGGTGAGCCTCTAAAAATAGCCCTGCCAATCCTGTGGCCATACCTGCACGTGCCAATGTTGTGATTTGCTCTCGGCGACCGCCCGCACTGTCACTACGTGCGCCTGGCTGCTGCAAACTATGCGTCACATCAAAGAATACTGGTATATCCATCTGCTTCATCGTATCAAAGCCCAGCATATCCACGACCAGATTGTTATAACCAAAGGCACTACCGCGCTCACACAGTATGAGCTTGTTGTTACCGCCTTCAAGGCATTTATTAACAATATGACGCATCTCATGAGGCGCTAAAAACTGTGCTTTTTTGATATTAATAATGGCATCGGTCTTTGCCATCGCATGTACCAGATCTGTCTGACGTGACAAAAACGCAGGCAGCTGAATAATATCAGCCACTTCAGCCACTGGTGCCGCTTGATGTGGTTCATGCACATCTGTGATGATGGGTACTTGAAATTTTTCTTTGATTTGACCCAGCCAATCTATGCCTTGCGCGAGTCCAGGACCACGATAAGAGTGTAAGCTTGAGCGATTGGCTTTATCAAAACTGGCTTTAAACACATAGCCGATACCCAAACGTTGACATATCTCGACGTATTGCTCAGCAATCTCAAACGCCAATTCTTTTGACTCTAATACGTTCATGCCGCCAAACAATACAAATGGCTGATCGTTACCAATATGGATGGTTTTGTTATCAGGCGTATTAAGGTCAATATGTGATTGTGCCGTTAATGAATTTTCCATTAAAAAGTTTCCTCTTTATTGTTATCAATATTTCTATCCCATATTGTAACCGATAGCGTCGTTAAAAAAAGTGTACAAGCGTAATTACCCAATATTCGCCATTATTGCTGATTTAAAATCAAAATCTCTGTCCCAGATACAAATACAAAAATACACCCACAAAAAAAGACCAATCCGAAGATCAGTCTTTTTTAATATACATAGAGCGATACAATTCTAAGGGTTGTTTACATTCTACAATTACTTAGTGTCGCTGAAGTTTTTTGCTGCTTTTGCAAAGCTATTAAACAGTGGATGACCACCGCGTGGTGAGCTGGTAAATTCTGGATGGAACTGTACCGCGATAAACCATGGATGCTCAGGGATCTCTACAGACTCTACTAAATGCTGCTTAGCAGAGTACCCTGAAATCGTCATACCTGATTGCTCTAGTGGCTCTATGTAGCGGTTGTTCATCTCATAACGATGACGGTGACGCTCAGTGATATTGTTAGCACCATAAATTTGGCTTAGCTTACTACCAGAAACCAATTCGGCTTGCTGCGCGCCCAGACGCATTGTACCACCAAGATCAGAATCATCGCTGCGAATCTGTAGCTCACCGCGCTCATCTAACCATTCAGTGATAAGACCGATAATAGGCTCTGCGGTTTTGCGATCAAACTCAGAAGAGTTGGCATCAATCTTAAGCACATTACGAGCGTACTCGATCACAGCCAACTGCATACCAAGGCAGATTCCTAGATAGGGAACCTTGTTTTCACGTGCATAAGTAATGGCTTTTATTTTGCCATTGGTACCACGTTCACCAAATCCACCTGGCACTAAGATTGCATCAGCGTGGCTCAAACGAGCAAACAGACTGTCATCGCTTTCTAAAAGCTCAGCATCGATATAGTCGATTTTTACATCAAGCTTATGCGTGATACCTGCATGTAACAACGCCTCGTTAATAGACTTATAAGCATCAGGCAGCTCGACATACTTACCAACCATTGCCACGGTCACTGTCTCTTCAGGATTGAGCTGAGCTTCGACTACTTTATCCCAATCGCTCAAATCTGCTTCTGGCACATTAAGACCAAAGCGCTCACAGATTAGATCATCAAGATCTTGCTCATGAAGGGTGCGCGGTATTTGATAGATGCTCTGTGCGTCTTCACACATGATGACTGCACGCTCTTCAACGTTGGTAAATAAAGCAATCTTACGGCGGTTGTCTTGCGAGATATGGTGATCAGAGCGACAGATCAAGATGTCTGGCTGTAAGCCAATAGAACGCAGCTCTTTTACTGAATGCTGCGTTGGTTTGGTTTTGGTTTCGCCTGCACTTGCAATATAAGGAACCAGCGTTAGATGCATGAGCATGGCTCTATTACGACCAAGCTCTACTTGCATTTGACGTACCGCTTCCATAAAAGGTAAAGATTCGATGTCACCGACAGTACCACCAATCTCGATGATAGCAATGTCGTAACCTTCACCACTGGCTAAGATTTTATTTTTAATCTCATCGGTGATGTGAGGGATAACTTGTACCGTGCCACCAAGATATTCGCCACGACGCTCTTTATTGAGAACATTTTGGTAGATACGACCACTGGTGAAGTTGTTGCTCTTACTCATTTTTGAATGACGTAAAAAGCGCTCGTAATAACCCAAATCTAAATCCGTCTCTGCACCATCTTCGGTGACAAACACTTCGCCATGCTGAAACGGGCTCATCGTACCTGGATCAACGTTGATATACGGATCCATCTTGGTCATTGTGACGGTCACGCCACGTGCTTCTAAGACCGCTGCAAGAGAGGCTGCGGTGATACCTTTTCCTAGTGAGGACACTACCCCACCGGTCACAAATATAAACTTGGTCATAGTATTCTGTCGGTAATTGGTAAAGAAGGATTTTACTAAAAATACGTCATAAAATATAGGGCAAAACAAAAACTCTTTAAAACTCTTCGTTTTCAACCCGTCTCTATTATAACGTATTCGTTATTGGAAACAGACATAACAAAAAAACTCACCCCGAAGGATGAGTTTTATAATCAGATTCTAATGGTTAGATTAGAATTTGTATTCTAGACCAGTACCAATTACAACTACTTTAGCATCGCCAGACGTGCGAACTAATTGATCATTCTCTTCACGTGAACTATCAGTCCATGTATAAGCAGCATTATCAGCTTTATTCATACCAGCATAAGCATGCATGATGATGTTGTCTTTAAAGAAGTATTTACCACCAACAACGATTTGGTCTGAATCAGAGTTATTAAAACCGTTTAGGTTGCTAGTGTTGTTGTACTGAGCATAAATAGAAGCTGGACGAGCAAAGTTAGTTAAGCCCATTTGACCACTAACAATTAAACCTTTTTCTTTCTTACTATCGCTTGAGTTATCAACACCATCATAATCAGCTACTTGATATAAAACACCAAGTGTTACAGGCGCTGCGATATATTTACCTAGATCAACACTAGTTGTAGCACGGATGATATCACCCTCAATGTTTTGATCTTTGTCATATGCAATACCAGCAGTAAAGCCTGTGCCTTGATCAAACATAGCAGCAACACCGAAACCAGCATTATCATTGTTGTTTGCATCGTCAGAGCTATACATTGCTGTAAATTGTAATGGTAGGCCATCATACTTAGGCGCAGTCCAAATCACTGAACTTGGGATACGGTTACTATCCGCCATGTTCAATGCATCAACAGCTTCGTTTTCATTTTGTGTAGTACCTAGGTTATCCCAGTAACCTTGACCAACAACAACATTGTCAATACTAGCTAAGCTTGATTGGTTTTTACCAACACGGACCTCACCAAACTGCTTGTTTACAACACCAAGATACGTATCACGGTTAGTGAAACCATTGTTATCACCATCGATGCGCGTGCCATACTCTAACTGATAGATAACATCAGTGTTAGCAGTCATGGCTTCAGAGCCTTTGATACCGATACGTGAAGCATGAGAGTTAATCTCTACTGTATCTTCATCATAGTTGAAAGCAGGAAAACCTGTGTTTGAATCAAAATCGGTATTAACATAATCAGCCGCTAAGAATGCTTTACCATAGACAGTAGGTGCTGCATTGGCTGCAGATACAGATAGGGCAGCAACTGCTGTAGCTAAAAGTAGTTTTTTCATGGGGTATCTCCACTTTACAATTTTAGTAATAAGCGAGCTATTATTAGCTGGTGCTCACAATGGTATCGTCACAAATCCTCAAAGATATAATGTGTAACTGGCTACCGAGATTAGTCAGAAACAAGTGTGGCGAAGTTCTATTACAGTAAGATGAAAAAAACCATGACTTACATAACTGGGATTAAAAAAGTAACTGCCATGTAAACTTAGGTCTTTATCGGTCTGTTGCGTAACATCCGTTACCAAACTCATACTTCGAGTACAAGCATAACAACTTTGACATAATTTGCAACATATTTTTTCGCTTTTTAAACTTATCAATTTATCATCGTAAAATTATCACTCAATAATCAAAGCGCCAAAAAAAATCCCTATCCAGTCAACTAGATAAGGATTCTATTGATTAATATTATTACTAATAAATTGAAACCACCTTAACGAATATACCCTTACCATCGTAAATAACGCGCTATTTATCTACGAATAAATAGCGCTAACAAAAACGATATATTTTATTATTAGGTGCAATAAAAGGAAATAAGCTTAGCTGTTTGCCTTCAAATCGAGACGGGCTTGATGCAATAGTGGCTCAGTGTAACCGCTAGGTTGCTCGCGTCCTTTAAATATCAAATCACAAGCGGCCTTAAAAGCATAAGAGCCATCAAAATTGTCTGCCATCGGTTGATACTCGCTGTCGGCTGCATTTTGCTCATCAACGACTTTGGCCATGCGCTTCATCGTCTCTATCACCTGCTGCTCGCTCACCACGTCATGATGCAACCAGTTGGCAATATGTTGACTTGAGATGCGCAAAGTCGCTCGGTCTTCCATTAGCCCCACATCATCGACATCGGGCACCTTAGAGCATCCAACCCCTTGATTGACCCAGCGTACAACGTAACCCAAAATCCCTTGCGCATTATTTTCCAATTCTTGCTGTTTTTGCTCTTCTGTCCAATTGGTGTCTTTTGCCAATGGAATGGTCAAGATATCATCCAAACTTGCACGCTCACGCGACTTTAAGCGATCCTGTACGTCAGCAACATTTACTTGGTGATAATGGATACTATGCAAGGTTGCCCCTGTGGGTGATGGTACCCAAGCCGTCGTAGCGCCTGATTGAGGATGCGCCATTTTGGTCTCCATCATCTCTTTCATCTCGTCAGGCTTTGCCCACATTCCTTTGCCAATCTGAGCATGCCCCTGTAGACCTGTCTCTAAACCAATGTCGACGTTCCATTGCTCGTAGGCTGGTTGCCAAGCTTGTGATTTCATCTCCCCTTTTGGCACAAATGGACCTGCATTCATGCTGGTATGCATCTCATCACCAGTACGGTCTAAAAAGCCTGTATTAATAAAGATTACACGCTCTTTCGCTTGGCGAATGGCCTCTTTTAGATTGACCGTCATGCGACGCTCTTCATCCATAATTCCAATTTTAAGACTGTAACGTTTTAAGCCTAATAAATCCTCTGAGGCATTAAAAAAATCATTGGCCATTTTGACTTCTTCTGGACCATGCATTTTTGGTTTAACGATATACATGGAACCCTTACGTGAATTCGATAACTCGTTTCTACCGTTAAGATCATTGAGCGACAATAGTGGAGTAACCAAGCCATCCATCAGACCTTCGAAGATTTCCTCTAAGCCATCACCCAAATCGACTAAAATAGCAGGGTTTTGCATTAAATGACCGACATTACGGATCAATAGCAATGAGCGACCTGGCAAGATAAGCTTGCCGCCGTCTGGTGTATTATATTCACGGTCTGGGTTTTGCTTACGTGTACGAGTCTTGCCGCCTTTTTCGAAGGTCTCTTGTAAGTCGCCATTCATCAAACCAAACCAGTTGCGATATACCTCTACTTTTTCCTCTGCATCGACCGCAGCAACTGAGTCTTCACAATCTTGAATTGCGGTAATCGCTGACTCAAGGAGCACATCATTGATATTAGCCGGATCGTCTTTACCGACTGGATGGCTGGCATCAATCTGAATCTCTACATGCAGGCCATTATTTTTTAGCAAAATACCCGTTGGATTTTCTGCTTCATCAACAAAACCAACAAACTGCGCAGAATCTTTTAATGACGTACGACTATCGCCTTGAACCACTTCAAGTTGACCATCAGCCACTTTAAAGCCTGTTACATCAACGTATGAGCCTGATGCTAAAGTAAAGTTGTCATCTAAAAACTGTTTGGCGTAAGCAACAACAGCAGCACCGCGAGTTGGATTGTAGCTGCCCTTCGCTTCTTGACCATTATCATCGCTGATAACGTCTGTACCATATAGGGCATCATATAAGCTGCCCCAGCGTGCATTGGTAGCATTTAGAGCATAGCGAGCATTACGTACTGGTACGACCAACTGAGGTCCTGCAATATGTGCAATTTCGTCATCGACATTTTCTGTACTAACCGCAAAGTCATCACCTTCTGGCAGTAAGTAACCAATATCTTGCAAGAACGTTTTATAGGCAGGATAATCGATTTGACCATCCTTGGCAGGGTGTTGTAGATGCCACCGATCAATTTGTGCTTGAATCTTGTCACGAGTCTCTAGTAGCGCCTTATTGCGTGGCGTAAACTCTTTGATAACCTTTTCAAAACCCGACCAATAACTCTCTGAATCAACACCGACTTTTGGCAGTACTTCGTTTTCAATAAAGTCATATAACTGCTGGTCGATGGCAAGAATGCCTTTTTGAATACGATTGGCGTTAGAAGACTGACTCATGTTGTTATCCTTATCTGTACGTGAGGTGTGTTAATACGAATTGCTACCACAATGATAAACAGTGACGATCTGGCATTGGTTCCTAACTTGGATGACATACGACGCAAAATTTCTTTGACTCAAATAGATATAAACAGATCTCATCCTACTTTCTGCTATTTATATCGCAGTGGCAATTGCTATAATATGTACCATTCCTTATTGCAGGACTATTAATCAGTCTATATGACTGGCAATTAAAGTACGTCGTTAATAAAATTAAGTACAATAGAGCAAAATCTCATCCTACTATCAAATAAAGAAATAAACAAGAAAACACCATTCACCAAGTAAATATTGGGGTTGTATATTAATGATACTCTATGCATCATCTGTCCTAAAGAGTTTTACCCATACTCTTCGGTCGAAAATTAATATATAGATATAAAGCGAATTATTATCGATAACGCAATTCCTGCTGAAATATACTTTGCTCAATATTTGCACCCGATTACGACATAAATACATTCAACTATGACCAATACTATGAATAAAGAAAGCAAAAATGTAAGGCATGACCCTGTTAACGTCACTAACAATGGTATGAATAACGCAGTTGATACCAGCAATGATATAGCAGAAGATAGTGTCGATATCGCAAAACTGCGCACGCCCATCAAAGTAGATTTGTCTTTTGTTTATGACTTTTTGGGCGCTAGAACCACACAGTCTTGGGTCGATGCAGCGATTGCAAATTTGCCTTTGATCATACAGGATCATGCCAACTGTGAAAAAAAGGCGGCTGGTACCGCAATGAATATGATGTTCCGCTATGAGTTTTCTTATGATTTGCAGTGTAAGTTGGCACAATTGATCAGAGAAGAGATGCTACATTATGAGCAAGTGCTCGGTATCATGAATGATCGAGGACAAGATTGGGAATATCTCAGTGCTGGGCGTTATGCCAAAGGAATGCTAAAACATAAGCGTACTTACGAGCCAGCAGCCATGATAGATGTCCTCATTATTGGCGCATTTATCGAAGCGCGTTCGTGCGAACGGTTTGCAGCGTTAGCTGAAGTGATCAATGACGAGCGTTTGGCAAAATACTATTGCTACTTACTAAAGTCAGAGAGTCGTCATTTTGAGGATTATCTGGCATTGGCGCAATCGCTGTCAGAAGATAGTATCGATGAGCGCGTGGCCTTCTTTAAAGAAGTAGAGGCGGAACTGATATCAAGCCCCGATACTGAGTTACGTTTTCATAGTGGCGCACCTGTCTAGCTCACACTCAGCTAGTTTATTATTAATGTAACTAAAAAAGGTATAGTCACTATCTCGAACGACGTGTTCGAGATAGTGACTATACCTTTTATATATCAGTGCATAATGAATTGGTTATACTACAAAATAGAGAGACTGCTAGATAGTGCACGGTTACTTATCACTTTCCATCAATGGACTATCGTACTGCTTATGGTCTTTGGCAATACGGTGCGGGTCATGATCTTCAGTAGCTCTCTCAGCCGCTGCTGGGTTTACTTTTTGCAATGCATCATCAGGAACAATACCATTATTGTCATCCGCATCTTTTAACTGATGGCCAGTATTCTTTTCTTGTTTATCATCATCGGGTAAGCTCATCTTTATTCCTTAGTATGTATTCCATGTTGATATGGCTTCTTACCGAAATCCTATTCTTCGTTATCTGTTGCTATTCTTTTGATCAGGATTTAGTACGCGTGTCTGAGCATTATCGATATTGGCATAACGATTCATGTCATTAACATTGTAGCTATCAGGGGCTTCACTCCCAACAGTATCTTCATTAATATTGTCATCAAAGCCATTGCTGTCTTGATCGCGGCGATCAGGTTGGCGAGCTGGGTTGTCATTATCATTCACATGTTCTGAGTCAACTACATCTTCTGTAAAGGTATCTGTGCCTTTATTCTCAGTGAGATTTTCATCAATCTCATCGTGATTACTAGGATGAGTATTCCCAATATGGCTTTCATCAACTGTTTGATGCGCCTCGGTTTCTGCAATTCGAGATTTGGTTAGCGCAGGGTCTTTGGTTTCCATTATTATATCCTTATCATTATTATTAGATCTGGTTGTTCATACGTTTAAAATACTCGCGCACTTTTATGACTTATCACATGTATGGCTCATCATATTCTTCTGTTATTCATTGCCTTTTTGACTTAAATCATAAGCGTTTAAATCGGCAACATTTTTGCCACCTGCGGGTAAGTCTTCTTCTTTACGAGGATCTACATATATCTCATCTGTTTCTTGTGAGTCTTGCTCAGGTCCATCGATATTTGGCTGATATTTTCGACCTTCATAACTGTCTTTAGAATTATCGATGTGCGACTCAGCTGGATCTCTAACTGGTACGGCTTCTTCACCGTTTGGATGATTATTGATTGACATCATTCGCTCCTCAGTTTTATAGCGCAAACTTTCATTAAATGGTTAAATCTCACATTACATTTAAAAGAAAATTACTTAAGAAAAAACCAGTAAAGCTATTTGTCTGTACGCAAGTCATCTTCAATAAATGGTGTTTGCTCTTCTTCGCTTAACGATTCAGGCTTGTTTACTTCTTTGGTTTCTTCAAGGTTCTCTGCAATTTTCTGACTGTCTGCTTGCGCCGCTGCTTTATCAATATCTGAGCTATCATTATTAGTATTACTCATAATCTGTTCCTATTGTTATTATTGCTAAGTTTATGATTTTATATATCACTTTTGAACTATAGTGGTAGATCTACGAATTTTTTAAAACATAGTCCGTAGACGAATGCTGCTTCGACAAATCTACCGTTTACTCTGTCCTACTATTTACTCTGTGTAGTATAGGGAGAATATTATGGTTGCTACCAGTGTGGTGCCGTATCAATATGTGAATAAATGTGAGGTTACAAGACAGTTTGTAACTTTGACAGCCAATGTTTTTGTAAAAATAAAAAACCGAGCGTTGAAAATCACAACGCTCGGTTAGAGAAGTAAAATTTTGATATTGAAGGTAATTATTTAATTATGACCTTTAATAACCACCTCAAATTAGATCATTATTATTGAACATAAGTGGTCGGCTCTTCTACACTATTAATGGTTTTGAGCAAATGCGCTTGCGCTGTGTGCGGGGCTTCTCCAGCTGCTGGCTGTATCTGTTGCCAGACGCCATTGCCATTCAGTGCCCACGCTTGTGTGTTGTCGTGTAGGTAATTGAGTAAACCGTCTTCATACACTTGCTTAAACAACTTTTTATTTTCAATCGGAAACGCCACTTCCACACGGTGGAATAAGTTACGATCCATCCAATCAGCACTACCGCAGTATAAACGCTCTGCTCCATTATTATAAAAGTAATAAATACGTGTATGCTCTAAAAAGCGACCAATCACAGAGCGCACCGTGATGTTTTCGGACAAGCCTTTGACTTGCGGACGTAGGCAGCACATCGAGCGCAAAATCAGCTCAACCTTGACCCCTGCTTGTGAAGCATCATATAACTTGCCAATCAATCGACGCTCAGTTAAAGCATTAGCTTTGATGATAATATGCGTGCGTTTGCCGGCCTTTGCATGAGCAATTTCATCGTCGATAAAGCTCATGAGTTTTTCGTGTAATGTAAAAGGGGCATGCAGCAGTTTTTTAAGGTTGGCAGGTTTACCCATACCTGTCAGCTCTTGGAAGATTTTGTGTATATCTTCTGAGATGTCAGGATCTGCGCTAAACAGCCCATAATCGGTATACACTTTAGCATTAGCGGCATGATAGTTACCTGTGCCTAAATGAACATAACGGCGAATGCGGTTATCTTCACGGCGCACAATAAGCATCAGCTTCGCATGTGTCTTGTAGCCAACGATTCCATACACAACAATCGCGCCCGCTTCTTGTAAATAGTTTGCTACAGCGATATTTGAGGCCTCATCGAAGCGCGCGCGCAGCTCGATAACGGCAGTCACTTCTTTACCGTTACGAGCCGCGGCTGCTAATGCTTTGACAATTTCTGAATTGGTGCCTGAGCGATACAGCGTTTGCTTGATGGCGAGTACTTTTGGATCGCTTGCCGCCTGCCATAGCAAATTAATAATGGGCGAAAACGCATGGAACGGATGATGTACCAGCACATCACTTTTACGCATGGCCGCAAACATGCTTGTCGCCTTGTCCAGCTTGTCCATCTCACGGCGGAACTCTTTTGGCACGACATGAGTAAAGGGCTGATAACGCAGCGCAGGAATATTAAAATCAAACAATAAGCGCGTTAAATTGACAGGGCCATTGACTCGGTACAATTGATTGTCATGCAACTCGAACTCATCAAGTAAGTAATCACTGATGTGTACGGGGCAATCAGTGGTGACTTCCAAACGTACTTTGTCACCAAAACGACGGTTCTCTAGTTCGCCTTCTAGCGCTTTGGCGATGTCCTCAACATCATCAGCCAAATCCAAGTCAGCATTACGTGTCAGTCTGAACTGATGGCAGCCTGTTACACTCATGCCAGGGAATAAGTCACCAATATGTTCATGAATAATGGCTGATAACATTACATGATGCTCTTTACCACCTGTCAATTCGTCCGGCAGACGAATTACTCGCGGCAGACTGCGCGGTGCTGGCACAATGGCTAGATTAATATCACGACCAAAAGCGTCTTTGCCTTCCAAGGTTGCGATGAAGTTTAAGCTTTTATTAACCAGACGCGGAAACGGATGCGCAGGATCAATGCTAATCGGTGTCAATACGGGCGATACTTGCTCAATGAAGTAACGCTTCATCCAAGCGGACTGCTCAGCATTGAGCTCATCACGCTTTAGGTAACGGATATCCTCGAGGGCAAGGGCGGGCAAAATATCTTCGTTAAGAATACGATATTGCTCATCGATAGCATCATGGGTAATGGTAGAGATTTCATTGAGCAACTCGCTAGGACGCATACCATGAGCGCTGGTCGACACATCTCCCATGCTAAACTTTTGCATGATACCCGCCACACGAATCTCAAAAAACTCATCGATATTTGAGGAAAAAATCATTAAGAAAAATAAACGCTCAAGCAGCGGATGGTGTGGACTGGCGGCCTGTGCCAAGACACGCAAATGGAACTGTAACAATGACAAGTCGCGATTGATATAGCTGCTGGGTGAATAGCTGCCATCTTCTGAGCGTTGCCACTCGACCTCAGCCAACTCTTTACCACGACTTTCTGTATCAATATCATTATTTACGTCAGTAACATCATTTATGTTCATTGTCTCATTAGTCCTGATAGCGCTATTCACATCCTCATTCTTATTTTTCTGATCGTACACATCTGTCACGTCACTACTCCTTTTACGTTATCAATACGCCATCATTTTTTGCACTGTTTTTATGCGTTGTTGCTTTTTGGTGTGGTTGCATTACCCTTTTTTATAGCAGTTATTTATGACAAAACATACCGTTGCTGTCCACAATCTATGTTGTTCAAGATGAGTACAACTAAACAATCAATCCGACTGCGGTAAGACTGCATTTTTCATACGTTTTTTGATAATACGCTGTTTGTTACGTAGACGTCTATCACCTTGATTGTCTTGATAATATTTTGGATTGGTCAGCATAGCAATAAGCAAAGCAGATTCATCGCGATTCAGTTTGGCAGCAGATTTGTCAAAATAGTGCTGAGCGGCAGCTTCGATACCATAGATGCCATTACCAAACTCTGCCACATTGAGATAAGCGGTTAGGATGCGCTGTTTGTCCCAAAACGTTTCGAGCATTAACGTAATAACCGCCTCTTCACCTTTACGAACGTATGAGCGATGAGAGGTCAAAAATAGGTTTTTTGCCAACTGCTGGGTGATGGTTGAACCGCCAGCAGACATTTTACCTGTCTCTTCATTTTTCTTACGTGCTGCTTCAATGCCTTTGAAATCAAAACCATTATGCTGGCTAAACGTCGAATCTTCACTCACTATCGCGGCTTGTTTGGCAGATTTTGCGATGGCGTCATACTCTGCCCAAGTCTGTGTGACCGTGCCACCGGTTAGGCGATGTGTCAGCATAAACATACTATTATTAATAGGCTGGGTCTTCCAAATCAACAGTAATCCAGCAACCAACACATGGAATGCGACGACTATCATTATCAATGCCAATAATAGTCGTTTGATAAATTTGCTAAAACTTGCCATGTGAGATACCCAAGTGATTAAAAAAATAATAAGATAAAGCGCAATAAGATAAAGTAAGCCATTACCAATAAGAAGTTACTTTTGATAAAAGAGCACTATCGATAAAAGAACACGATCAATAATAAGCGATAAGGCAATGATTATAAATCAGTAAACTAAAACTGCAGATCATCTTACCTAATCTCACAATCGCTGTCATTATTTACCCCATTTCTTTATCATGTCGTAAAGGGTAAACAGTATTTAGGTTTTTTAATTGATTTTTTTAGCGCAAATACTTTGTAATGAGTCTTAAGATAAGAGAATAAATATGCCCATTGACACCGCACATGATAATCATACGACTGCACTGCGAGCACGTATTATCGCCGAAAATCCTCATCTTGGCACACCTGAAAAAATCGATAAATGGTGGCTACTGGGTACTGCAGGTTGTCATTTGTGTGACATTGCTGAGCAACTTATCCATCGGTTTCAAGCGGTACAACCGATTGACTATGAAAAAATCGATATTGCCGACTTTGATGAGACGCTGATGATGATCTTTGCCACGAGTATTCCTGTTATTTTGACGTCATCAAAACGCTTAGACTATCCTTTTTCGGTCATGGATTTACAGCAACTGCTAACATCATAGTAAAAGACGCTTGATTGATAAAACGCCGAGGTAAACAGCTATGAAGAATCTAGAAAAAGTAACAGACATCGAAGACTTACGTCAGATTGCTGAGCGCAAAGTGCCGCGTATGTTTTATGATTATGTGGATTCAGGCTCATGGACTGAGACTACGTATCGTAACAATGAAAGCGACTTTGATCGGATTAAGCTGCGCCAACGCGTGTTGGTCAATATGGAAAACCGTAGTCTGGAAACGACCATGATCGGTGAGCGGGTCAAAATGCCAGTTGCCATTGCGCCTACTGGGTTTACAGGTATGATGTGGGCGGATGGCGAAATCAAAGCCGCGCAGGCAGCAGAAAAATTTGGCGTGCCTTTCTCTTTGTCTACCATGAGTATCTGCTCTATTGAAGACATTGCCACCCATACCAGTAAGCCGTTTTGGTTTCAGCTGTATGTGATGCGAGATCAGGCGTTTATGGCCAATTTGATTCGCCGTGCTAAGGAAGCAAATTGCTCTGCGCTCATCTTAACTGCTGACTTACAAGTGCTTGGACAACGGCATAAAGACATCAAAAACGGTCTCTCTGCGCCGCCCAAACCAACGCTGACCAATATTCTGAATCTGATGACCAAGCCTGAGTGGTGTCTCAATATGCTTGGGACTAAGAGGCGCACGTTCGGCAATATTGTTGGTCATGCAAAAGACGTTGAGGATCTGTCTTCGCTGTCGGCGTGGACAGCAGAGCAGTTTGATCCTGCTCTTAGCTGGGACGACGTGGCTCGTATCAAAGATATGTGGGGCGGCAAGCTGATTATCAAAGGTATTATGGAACCTGAAGATGCCATCATGGCAGCACGCAGCGGCGCGGATGCATTGGTGGTGTCAAACCATGGTGGTCGTCAATTAGATGGGGCACTCTCCTCTATCTCTGCCCTTGCAGACATCGTACAAGCGGTTCATGCCGAAAACAGCAATATCGAAGTATGGCTCGATAGCGGCGTTCGCTCCGGTCAAGATGTATTAAAAGCCATATCTCTAGGCGCTAAAGGTACCATGATCGGTCGCGCTTTTCTTTATGGGTTAGGCGCTTATGGTGAAGATGGCGTGCGCCGTGCGCTTGAAATCATCTACAAAGAGTGTGATATATCCATGGCGTTTTGTGGTCATACCGATATCAATACCGTCACGGACAATATCTTGGTGAAGGGTACTTATGAGAATCTCAAAACAAACCATTTTTAAAAATAAATCTTTCTGAAATATAATCAATCACTTTCAAACAGAGTACGGTTCTACTGGGGTAAATTTTTCTAAGCCTCTGTCACGCTTGTAAGCAGCCAGCGAGAAAAATTTTTACCCGTAGAACACGATGACTATATATACCACTTTTATTTTAAATTGACTGCAATGCTTGCTAGCTAATAGATAACATCTTCTGACAAGACCCTTTATACTTATCCTACAATCTTTACTGAATTTTAGCTTTTATGACCATCCAACAATTATTAAAAACAGCGCCTGTCACTACTTTATTATTGATCAGCTTTATCGGGCTATTTGTCGTACAAGTCCTAAGCGGCGCGGATGCCAATAATCCATCGACTGAAATGCTCATCAAATGGGGCGCTAATGCTCTGCCTTTTACCATGGGTGATGAGCCATGGCGCTTGGTCAGCAGTGCGTTTTTGCATATTGGTTTGATGCATTTATTATTTAATGGCTTTGCCATGTATTTTTTTGGACAAATCGCTGAGCCGATGTTTGGTTCAGCCAAGTTTTTGGCATTGTTTTTGTTGGCAGCCATCGGTGGCAACCTACTCAACAGTTATGTGACATGGCAAGGTATTTTGGACGGAAATGGGCAAGCGGGACTATCGGCTGGGGCATCTGGCGGTATTATGGGTATTGGCGCCGCTTTATTGGTGGCGGCATTTTTTAAGATATCGGTCAATGGTCTGATGCTCAACCTAAGAAGCTTACTCTTTATTATGGGTATTAACTTGGTATATGGCTTTGCTGTACCAGGTATTGATAATGCAGGCCATATCGGTGGTGCCGTGACAGGCTTAATAATTGCGTCGGCATTTGCCATCGCCTATCGTCGACGCAGGGTCATCACACAGCAAAATATGCCCATACCTCAACATCCTTACCCAATACACGGACCAAGCCCGTATCAAACTGACGCCCAAAACACTTATCAAACTTATGAGGTTAATCAGTCCTCTGATGTTGATACGTCTTACCCATCTGATCCCAACGCTGAGTTTGATACCAGTACTTTAGAGACGAATTTTAGTACGGTGCATAACACAGCGATCAGCCACAAAACCCAAGTAAAACCGTCATTATTTTGGATACTACTTCCATGGATTGTGATGCTATTGATCAGTGTTGGCTTTGTCTGGTTGTGGCAAGATATCCATTATCAGATCGTAGAAGTGCTAAAAACCATTGAGTAAACGGTCATACTTATTTATCATTGCTGAAATGTTATAAAAGCCGCATACTCATTTAACTTACCCTACCCCATTATTTCTGCTTAGTGGTACTATTCGACCATTCCCACTCAATCACGAGACTTGATTATGTTTAAACTTGCAGCGCGACCCAATATCTATACGAGCGCCTCACTCAGCGTGTTAACCGCTACTGCATTATTCAGTGTGGCTAGCGTTTCTAGTGCCATTCCTTTTCTTGATAAAAACCTGCCAACTGACAAAGATGCTGTCCTCAGCGTGGGTGTCAATGTCATGGCCGTCAAGTCTGCCTACAATTTAGATGACAATACCGAGTTCCGTGTATTGCCAGGCGTATTTTATGATAACAATAGAGTCTACGCGCGCGGGGCACAAGCGGGTGCCTATCTAATCAATGACGGCACCAATCAGTTGTCAGTCTATGCGCAACCGTCTGGCAACAGTTTTGATCCTGATGATGCCAGTGGCAATTTGGCAGAATTGGACGAGCGTAAAATCTCAGCGTCGGCAGGTGTGAGCTATCAGCGCCGTACGCCTATCGGTGCTTTCCGCGCCCAAATAGCGACAGACGTTTTGGATAAAAGTGGTGGTAACACGGCGCGCTTGACTTATATTGGTAGAATCAGCGCAGATAAACTCACCATCTATCCAAGCTTTGGTTTTGAGTACTTCGATGAAGATTACAACGACTACTATTATGGCGTGACCGAAGCAGAATCAGCAAAATCAGGCGTTGAACCTTATAAGTCTAACAATAGCCTGAACCCGTATATCAATATTAGCGCCAACTATGACTTCAATGAAAACTGGGCAGGATTTGCCAATCAAAGCTTGAGTTATTTGCCAAATGAGCAATACGATAGCCCAATGGTCAACTCACGTACGGATGCAACGACGACGCTTGGTTTGCTTTATAAGTTCTAATTCAGCTTAGATTTTTGATATGAAAAAAACCTTGCCGAGTGATGTGGCAAGGTCTTTTTTTTATAGAACATTTGATAAAAACTATACTTTAACCTTTGAGATATTTTCTCCAATTTCTTGAATAGCTGCCTTCAATACATGTAAACATATTTTGGCGGTATCTTCTCTTGGATTAAATCCAACACTCATTTGCTGATGCGGATGAATATAGTTCCGAAAATCTCGTAGCGTATGGCTAAATCTCTGAATATCATGTTGTACCAAACCTAATTCATAAGCAACATCAATAAAAGAGCTTAGCGACCATTTAGAGAGTTCGTAAACTTTACCTGATTTATCCTTAGGAGAGGATTTTGCAGTATTAAAATGTCTAGGATACTGATTCGCTAAACCTAACAAAACTCCTTCGAGAGTACTGCCTGCTATGATAATCACAGACAAATAGGCTTCTGAAGAATAGCACCTTTCTATTTCTTTTATTCTTCCTTCTATTACTTCCGACACCATTCCTTCTAAACCAATTTTTTGTACAGAAACATTTGAAAATTCCTGACTTAAAAATTGGTTCTCAGTATTAGTCTGATTAGGTTTTAAAGGCTCCTGCACCTCAATCTTATCCAACCGCTTAAAATCAATATTAGCACCGTTACGAACTACCTTCCATTTATCAAAAGCAATATATTTATTAAATCCCGCGATATAGTTATCTAAGTCTTCTAAACGGTCTATAAAGTTGGCAGGATTAAATAATTCTTTGATACAGCAATCTAGCTGAGGAGTTCCATTAATACCTTCCAATTTTTTATCAGTATATACCCAGCGTGATGGGAAACCTTGTTCGTAAGTATCATTGAATCCAAGATTATTAAATAGGCGAACAAGCTGAGAACCTGACCTATACTCAGTATCTTCATTAATCAAAATACGTAACTTCTCAAGCGACTTAGAACTTAAAAACATTCATGAGCTCCAGTTTTATAACATACACAATAATATGAAAATATATATCTAAAAATCAGTCATAGCGTTTCTCTCTAGCAATCAGTATATAGTGTTACTCTCTTAATTTGATATGCTAATTACAACCAAAAAAAAGACCTTGCCACATAGCGTGACAAGGTCTTTTTACTATTCTAAAAAACTATTAGATAGCTTACTTAGGATGTACCATATCAGCAGGAATGACCCACTCATCGAACTGCGCTTCAGTTAATAGCTCTAGCTCAACCGCAACTTGCTTCAAGGTTTTGTTTTCTTTGTACGCAGTCTTAGCGATTTTCGCAGCGTTTTCATAACCAACATGACGGTTCAATGAAGTCACTAGCATCAATGAGTTGTGCAAGAAGTCATCGATTTTGTCTTTTACTGGCTCGATACCAACGGCACAGTTTTCGTTGAAGCTGTTGCACGCATCACCAAGTAGCTTGATGGATTGCAATAAGTTAAAGGCGATCACTGGCTTATATACGTTTAGCTCAAAGTTACCTGATGCGCCAGCCATGCTGATAGTCACGTCATTACCCATGACTTGCGCGACAACCATCGTCATTGCTTCTGATTGCGTTGGGTTTACTTTACCCGGCATGATAGAAGAGCCTGGCTCGTTCTCAGGAATGGTCAACTCGCCTAAACCACAACGAGGACCTGATGCCAACCAACGAACGTCGTTCGCAATTTTGTTTAAGCTCGCTGCCAATGTTTTTAGTGCGCCTGACGCAAATACTTCGGCATCACGAGCGGCTAGTGCTTCAAATTTGTTTGGTGAGGTGACAAATGGCAAGCCAGTCAAAGTCGCTAGTTGCTCCGCTGCTTTTACTGCATAGTCAGGATGGGCGTTTAGACCTGTACCAACCGCGGTGCCCCCTAGTGGCAATTCATATAGACCTTGTAACGCGTTGTCGATACGAGTCAATGAATGATCAAGTTGGCTTACATAGCCGCTAAACTCTTGGCCTAATGTCAAAGGCGTCGCGTCTTGTAAATGCGTACGACCGATTTTTACGATGCTATCAAATTCTTTGGCTTTTTTATTTAAGGTATCGCGTAATGCTTGTACCGCTGGGATCAATAAGCTGTTGATCTGACGAGCAGCCGCCACACGAATCGCCGTTGGGAAGCTGTCATTGGTAGATTGCGCGTGGTTTACATGGTCATTTGGGTGAATTGGCGTGTAGCTGCCGCGCTCAGAACCCGCGATTTCATTGGCACGGTTGGCAAGTACTTCGTTCATGTTCATGTTTGACTGTGTGCCAGAACCTGTCTGCCATACGACCAATGGGAACTGATCGACCAGACCACCATTGATGATTTCGTCAGCAGCTTGTACGATTAAGTCACGCTTGTCGCCGTCGATACGCTCTAGGCTTGCATTGGTGATGGCAGCGGCTTTTTTGACCAGTGCCATCGCTTCAATCATTGGACGTGGCAATGTCTCGCCACCGATTTTGAAGTTTTCGCGGCTACGCTGAGTTTGCGCACCCCAATAAGCATCAGCTGGGACTTCTACGTTGCCCATAGTGTCTTTTTCGGTACGAGTTGCCTGATTCTGTGTCGACATAACTACCCTCTTTGATGGTTTGTTGTTTTATGACTGCTCTAAAAAATGCAACATCCGCTGCACATAAAGGAGAATACGATATAAAGTGGCGTTATGATAGCATGGCTTTATGCTAAACGCATTTAGGTTTATGCGCGATTTTAGAGACCTTATAACAATTCAAACCAAACTCTCATCCTAGCTTCGTATCCTTCAATTCTCTAATATATTCATTATAAATGGCAACTTGTTCTTCTCTACCATCGTGATAAAAGTCAAAAAATGCACGCTGGGCAAAACACTTTGGTGTAATGTTGTAATCCTCTACAGAGTTTCGCCATATAAATCCTTCGTCATCTTCATGACTGTGCTCCTCATCTTCATAAGAAAATTGATAGATATACCCTTCAGGAATACTTGGATCTATAATGTCAAAAATACGTTTATCATAAAGACAAGGCCCTACGCCATCTTCTCCATCAATACGATAATATTCTTTCTGAATTTCTATAACTTGATAAGTGCTGCCTTGTCTTAAACTGGTTCTATCAAGGACTTTTTTGTAGTAGTCATCACACTCACTATAACATTTAAGCCTAACTTTCATGCCGCCTCCTAGCGTTGAGACTTTTAACGTTGAAAGGAATATATACTTCTGTTTTACTATAATCTCAAAAAATGTTCTACACTTTCAATCAAGAATCTAGGAATTTGTAAAATATGACTGTTAGCAATCCTCCCAGACGATACTTTACTCGCCAGCGTCGCCAGTTAAATGATGGTGAACGTAGAAATTTGGCTAAAGCAGCGAGCTTGCATTTGAGCAAACTACAACAGCACCTGCCAGCACATGCCCGTATTGGCTTATATTACGATGGCTTTGGTGAATTACCCACTCAGCCACTGCTGGATTGGTGTAAACGCTTAGGCTATTTTCCTTACTTACCTGTAGTTGGTTCGCTCGGCAGTGATGATAAACGATTGCGCTTTGTGCCTGTTTATCACTCAAAATTGGTCAATATCCCTACCCGAATTCACCGCTTAGGAATGAAACAGAATCATCATCGGCGCTTGCTGTGGGCAACAGAAATAGACGTGATTATTTGTCCGTTAGTCGCGGTCGATAAACACGGCAACCGTATGGGCATGGGTGGCGGGTTCTATGATACGACCCTTGGTAACAGCTATCGCTCAGGGGTCAAGAAACCGTTAAAGGTAGGCTGGTGTTATGATTTTCAAGTGGTTGAGCAATTAGCGCGTCAACCTTGGGATGTGCCATTAGATGGCTTAATTACGCCAAGTGGCATAAGGTGGTTTCGATGAAAGACGATAAAAATTCTGAAAAAGACTCTAGTGCCGATAATGTGGACGAATATCTACAAACATTAGGCAATGAGAACGCTAGAGAGCAACGCTACTACAGTCAAGAGCAAGATTTTAGCTCTGAGGAGCTGACAAGGCTCATTAATGAAGAGCACTTGAACGAGTTATTGGCAAGAAGTGATGATTTTTTAAGTAGTTTAAATAGTGAGATTAAGGATTTTGATGAGTAGTTTATTAGTTAATTTAACATCACTTTATTACTAAGCTAGCCTATTTCTAACTTACGAATTAAATCTATTATATAATTACGCTCTTCTTCGTATTTAGCCTTATCAATAGCAAATACTTCCATATAAGGATCACTTCTCACATACGACCATTGTATTAATTCAGGATCGCTCTTTGATTTTTCAGATAATAGAACTCTAAGCCCTTGTAATAACACCTCTATTTCACGTTGACTAAAATCTTGCATATTCATAATAGCTACCCTGCATTTAATAGATTGTATTTTCTAAAGGTTAGCGTTGATTAAAAATTAGTGAAAGCTGTAGGGTGCGTACGGCACACCCTACAAAACTACTGAGAATTTTACAAATGTTAAAACCTACAACACCATCGCTGCTATCCAACCAAACGCCAATAGCGGCAAATTGTAATGCAAAAAAGTCGGCACTACACTATCTTTGATATGGTCATGCTGACCATCAATATTGAGACCAGAAGTTGGCCCCAATGTCGAGTCTGACGCAGGCGAACCTGCATCACCCAGCGCGCCAGCCGTACCGATAATCGCAACCGTAGCCAATGGTGAGAACCCTAAAGAGACGCATAACGGCACATAAATCGCAGCCAAAATAGGAATAGTTGAGAACGACGAACCAATGCCCATAGTCACAATCAGACCAATCAGCAGCATGATAAACGCCGCCATCGCTTTATTACCACCGAACAGTGACGCGGCACCATCAACCAATGGCTGAATCTGCTCAGTGGCTTTCATGACTTCAGCAAAACCCTGCGCCGTAATCATGATAAAGCCAATCATCGCCATCAGCTTGATACCGTCATTAAAGACACCATCAGCATCACGCCACTTGACCACGCCTGTCGCCATAAACACACCAAAACCAAACATTGAGCCTAAGAGTAGCGAATCAGTATAGAGCTGTACCACAAACGCGGTAACAATCGCAGCCAGTGCGACGAGCGTTTTTAATTTACTTTGTGTTTGCGCATCAGCAGCCGTTTTACTAAGCGCATCGCCCTCTACTACCGCATCATGAGCTTTTTGATCTATTTCTACTTGCTGGTATTGACGCGGTTTGCGATAACTAATAAAGACCGCTGTCAACAAACCAATCAACATACCCAATGCTGGAATGGCCATTGCCTTTACGACAGAAATATTGGCAATATCAATACCTGCTTCACCCACGTTTTTTAGCATGATCTGATTGAGATAAATATCGCCAAAACCATACGGAATAAACATATAAGTTGTTACAAGACCAAAGGTCAACAAACAAGCAATCAGACGTCTGTCAATGTGCATGCGATTAAAAGCAAGCAGTAACGGTGGTACAAGCAGTGGAATAAAAGCAATATGAATAGGGATTAAGTTTTGGCTAAAACAGCTCATGGTGATTAAGCCTGCAAACAGCATATACTTAATCACACCACTGGTGCCGCCTGCACCGATACGCTTAATAACAACGCCCGCCAATGATTGCGGTAATCCAGAATGTGCAATAGCGACCGCAAACGCCCCTAACAGTGCGTATGAAAGTGCAATCTGTGCCCCGTTGCGGATACCTTCTTGAAAAGCTGCCAAAGTATCTGTGATACCAAGACCTGCCAGCAGGCCACCTGCCAATGCCCCAATTAATAAACTGAGCACCACGTGCACTCGCGAAAGTGACAGTCCTAGCATGATGATGACTGCCAGCAGTACCGCATTGATTGCCATATGTTGTGCCTTTTTCTATCTGATCTGGTTGTAACCTACAAATGTTGTAGCATTTATAAATAGGGTTTGGTTGTCCAAAAAGCGCTCAAACACATTTTGCGCTAAAAGCCCTGTTTTAGACGCGCGTCAGTTTACCTTATTTTGCCTACAAAACCTATGTATAGAACCCAATAGTTGTCAGCTAGGCAACGCTGTGTGCAACATACTAAAAAGGCATCGAACTACTGCCATACATGTTTTGTAGCGTTTATTTCCTATTCGATTAGTAGATCAAAACATTTGTGGCAATAGTAGATTGCTACCAATGCGTCCCGCACATTGATTTTATGATAATTCAACTATATTAATGATTTACTCGCATTGGCTTTGATTTATCATCGATAAAATCGATGACAATACACGTGACGATAGCCGCTTAAATAGGATTATTTTAATAAGATAAACCAGTCACTTTGCTCATGAGACTTGCAATTTTTTTTGCGAGCACCATTTATCTAACATGAACCACGAACTTGACTTTACAAGTCTGGTGAACGAGGAAGAATCTATGAGTGAACATAAAATAGCACAAGACAATATCGACATCGATGTCGACGTTTCATCTACTGTTGCAGAAGACAACGAGCAAGACATTTCATCTGATACTACATCAGAGTCAGCGTCTGCTACTGTCAAAAATAATAATCTTGATGACAGTGACAAAGACAGTAAGGCGGAAGACTATTTACCGTTACTCGCCCTGCGAGATGTCGTCGTCTATCCGCACATGCAAATCGCCTTATTTGTAGGCCGCGCACCATCAGTCAAAGCGGTCGAGTTGGCACAGGCCGAATACGGCAATAAAGTATTGGTCGTTGCCCAAAAAGACTCACTGACTGAAGATATTGATCAAGAAAACCTATATCAATATGGTACGGTTTGCCGCATTGTCAGCACCATGCCACATGACAGTGATGAAAACTGCATCAAAGTATTGATTGAAGGTCAGTATCGTGCGCGGGTCGATAACATCGAAAACCACGATGAGCTATTGATGGCAAGATTTACACGTGCTGATCTCGATGTGAGTATGGATGAGAGACAACAACAAAACACCATACAAGCTTTGACCACATTGTTTGAAGGCTATGCAGATGCACGCTTGCGTAATGCCCGTGAGCTGACTCGTGTGGCGAAGCGTATCGATGATTTGCTTGAATTGGTCTACTTCATCTCCACCCGTGTCTCGATGGATCTTGATATCAAACAGTCTTTCTTAGAAGAAGACGATATCAAAACGCACATCAATACCTTGACCGAATATTTGGTTAAGCAAAGTGCCGAACAAAACATCGAACAAGATATCCAAGACGCTGTCCGTCAGCAAATGGAAGACAATCAGCGTGAGTACTTCTTAAATGAAAAAATGAAAGCCATCAAAAATGAGCTGTCAGACATGAATGACGGTGCATTCGATGGCGAAGATGACGTGGCTGAGCTTGAGCAGCGCTTAGAAGACGCTGATTTGCCAGAAGATGTGCGCAAAAAAGCAGATCAAGAGCTTAAAAAGCTTAAAATGATGCCGCCTGCGTCAAGTGAATCTTCAGTAGTGCGTAACTATATTGAATGGATTTTGGATACACCGTGGAATGCGACGACCAAAGTTTCGATCAATTTAGACAAGGCTAAAACCGTCTTAGATGAAGATCATTATGGACTACAAGATGTAAAAGACCGCATCTTAGAGTACCTCGCCGTACAGTCACGCGTGAAAAAACTCCGTGGTCCGATTCTTTGTCTCGTTGGTCCTCCAGGTGTGGGTAAAACCTCACTAGGTGAATCGATCGCTCGTGCCACAGGTCGTAAGTTTGTCCGTATGGCGCTTGGCGGCGTGCGTGATGAAGCTGAGATTCGTGGTCATCGCCGTACCTATATCGGCGCGATGCCAGGTAAAATCGTGCAATCACTTGCGAAGGTAGAAGTCAAAAACCCACTGTTTTTACTTGATGAAGTAGACAAAATGGCGCAAGACTTCCGCGGCGATCCAGCATCGGCATTGCTTGAAGTATTAGATCCTTCACAGAACGACACGTTTAACGACCATTATTTAGATATGGACTTAGATCTGTCGCAAGTGATGTTTATCTGTACTGCCAACAGCATGGATATTCCGCCAGCACTGCTTGACCGTATGGAAGTCATTCGTCTACCGGGCTATACCGAAGAAGAAAAGGTCAACATTGCCCAAAAGTATCTGGTGCCAAAGGCAATTAAGCAAAATGGTCTCAAAGAGGGTGAAATTGAGATTGTTGAAGCAGCGCTGCACAGTATCGTGCGTAGTTATACGCGTGAAGCAGGTGTACGTAACCTTGAGCGTGAAGTCAATAAAATCTGCCGTAAAGTGGTTCGCGGTTCAGTCGAAGCGCATGGCGCCCGTGCGCCGAAGAAAGCAGAGCGTCAGCTGGTCGTGGTCGATGACAAAAACATCGATGACTATCTAGGCGTGCATCAGTATGACTATGGGCTGGCGGAAGAAGAGCCAGAGATTGGTCGTATTACTGGTCTGGCGTGGACACAAGTTGGTGGAGAGTTATTGACCATCGAAGCGGTTGCCATGCAAGGCAAAGGTGAGCTTAGCTTTACGGGTTCACTGGGTGACGTGATGAAAGAGTCTATTCGCGCTGCCATGAGCGTGGTTCGTGCTCGCGGTGATCTCCTTGGTATTGACTATGAGACGTTTAAAACAAAAGATGTCCATGTCCACATGCCAGAAGGTGCCACACCAAAAGACGGGCCTTCTGCTGGTGGCGCACTGACGACAGCACTTGTATCTGCCTTGACGGGGATCGCCATTCGTCCAGATATCGCGATGACAGGTGAGATTACCTTGCGTGGCAAAATCCTGCGTATTGGCGGTCTCAAAGAAAAGCTACTTGCAGCCCATCGCGGCGGTATCAAGCATGTACTGATTCCAGCAGAAAACGAGCGTGACTTAGCCGATATCCCTGACAATGTAAAAGCGGGTTTGACCATTCAACCTGTGGCAACGATTGACGAGATATTAAAAGTTGCTTTGGTCAGTATGCCAAAACCATTGAAACCTGCCAAAGTGACGGTCGATAAAACTTCAGGTAAAGCGCTACATAACTAGTCGAGTATTCGAAAGTAAGTTCTCAAGAAATAAGAGTCGCTCATCACAATGATGGGCGGCTTTTTTTATGCACCATATCAAAATATCTTTTATAGAATCAGTATAGTAATACGTAATAGCATTTCTTCTCGTACGACATTATTTTATATACTATTCAAACCCATACGTTATTTACATTTATTAACTGATTGTTGCGCTTTTGATGAATATCTACTTCTTATCCTTAGCTATACTGATCGGGAAGTTAAGTAATTCTTGAATATTTCAGATAAAACTATCGCTAAACATACTCATCATAACGATTAAATTAAATATAAATGGAGATAACAATGAATAAGACGATGCTTGCAAGTGCGCTACTATGTGGTTCAGCGTTGGCAATGACAGGTTGCCAAACTGTCGAAAATCAAATGCAAACGGGTAACCCTTTAAATCAACCTGCTCTAAAGTCAACGATTAAGACTGTAGATGGTAAAGAAAAAGAAGTAGGACAAATGTTCTTGCGTCCAGTCGATGGCGGTGTTCAGGTATATGGTAAGCTCATGAACTTGCAACCAGGCAAAACCGTTGCTTTGCATATTCATGAAACAGGTAGCTGTGCAGATATGGGTAAAGCAGCAGGTGGTCACTTCAATCCAGACAATAAGCCGCATTCAAATCCAGATGACATGAATGGTCATGCTGGTGATCTACCAAATTTGACAGCCAATGAAGATGGTGTTGCTACTATCAACTACGTGAATAAAAAAATCTCAGCGGCTGAAGCGGGTAAATATAGCGTCAATCGTTTAGCATTTATTGTTCATGCCAATGCTGATGACTATAAGAGCCAGCCTGCTGGTAATGCTGGTGACCGCGTCGCTTGTGGTATTATCGAAAAAGCATAATCATTATTTATATTTTAGACAAAAAAAACCTCTTAGTATGCTAAGAGGTTTTTTTATTGTCGATAGAAAAGCTATTCTTCTACCCATTCACCTTTGCGCCAGTAAACGCCCCAACGTGTGGCTTTACCGTTTTTCTCAGAACCAATATATTGCTCTTTTTTCTTACGAGACCAGCGCAAAATCGTTGGATTGCCTTCAGGATCTTCATCTGGCCCTTCAAACAAATACTGAAACTTATCTTCCATTTTATCTTTGATTTCTCTTAGCTCAGCAAGCTTTGGCGGACGTGTTTCTCGAACTTTTGGGAACTTAGACGCCGCCAAGAACATACCAGCAGCGCCTTCACGTAAGATAAAATAATCATCATGCTTGGTCGATTTTAACTCTGGCAGATGAATCGGATCCATACGCGGCGGTGCAGCTTCGCCTGTTTTTAGTACTTTACGTGTGTTGTCACATTTTTGACAAGCAAAATAAGGACCGAAACGCCCTGTCTTTAGCTCCATCTGTCCGTCACACTTATTACAATCGATCGTTGGCGCGTCAGAACCTGGTACTTCAAACTTGCCTTCTTCTAAGATGTAGCCATCACAATCAGGATTATTGCCGCAGACGTGCAGCTTGAGACCACCATCGACAATATAACCATTCATTGCCGTACCGCATTTCGGGCAACGCTTTTTCTCCATCAAGTCTTTAACTTCAGCCGTTTCATCAGCCGCGTCGCTTTCATCAAGATTGGCAAAAGCCTCGACTGGCATCAAATTCTTAGTGCCTTTACAACGCTCTTTTGGCGGTAAGTTGTAACCCGTACATCCTAAAAACACCCCTGTTGAGCCAGTACGCAATTGCATCGGACGATCACAAATATCACAGTGCACATCTGGTACGTCGGTCGGATCATTCGGACGCATGCCGTCTTTTTCTTTGGCGTGCTCAAGGGTTGTTTTAAACTCCCCGTAAAAGTTATCCAGCACGTCTTTCCAATCTTGCTCGCCCTCTGCTACATGATCGAGCTTGTCTTCTAACGCAGCCGTAAAGGTATAATCCATCAAGTCTGGGAAGCTGGCGGTCAATCTATCGGTGACAATATCACCCATTTTTTCGGCAAATAAGCGCTTGTTTTCAAGTTTGACATAACCGCGATCTTGAATGGTTGAAATAATAGAAGCATAAGTCGATGGACGACCGATGCCTTTTTTCTCAAGCTCTTTTACTAAGCTGGCTTCCGTATAACGCGGTGGTGGCTTGGTGAAATGTTGGCTTGGATCAAGCTTATCAAGCGTTAAGTGATCGCCTTTTTTGACATCAGGCAACAACGTATCGTCTGTTTTGGCCGGCGGCATAACTTTGGTATAACCATCGAACACCAGAGTACGGCCGCGCGCTTTTAGCTCAACGTCATTTGCACCAACAAACAGATTCACTGACAAGTATTTTGCTGGTAGCATCTGACAAGCCACAAACTGACGCCAAATCAACTCATACAAACGAATGGCATCACGCTCAACTCCTTTTAGCTGGGTTGACTTCATATTGACATTAGAAGGACGAATGGCTTCATGTGCCTCTTGAGCGCCTTGTTTGTTGCCATAAAAATTGGGCTTTTCTGGCACGTATTTTGTGCCATAGCTGTCTTCAATATAACCACGCACGGCAGCCAATGCATCGCCCGATAAAAAGGTCGAGTCAGTACGCATGTAAGTGATGTGACCCGCTTCGTACAAACGCTGTGCCAATATCATTGTTTTCTTAACCGAAAAACCCAATCGTGTACTGGCTGCCTGTTGCAAAGTTGAGGTAATAAATGGCGCGCTTGGACGTGACTGCGTGGGTTTTTCTTCACGCTCTTTGACAATAAACTCACTGGCTTTTAGAACGTCTAATACTTTATCTGTCTGCTCTTTATTGACCAGTTTGAGTGGCTTACCAGCTTGTTTGGTCGCCTCTAAACGAATGCCAATTTTCTCGGCATCTTTTTTGCTGTTAGCGACATGCGTGTCTGCATGAATCTGCCAATACTCTTCTGGAATAAAAGCGCGAATTTCATGCTCACGCTCAACAACCAAGCGCATAGCAACTGACTGTACGCGACCTGCCGACAGGCCTCGAGCAATTTTTTGCCATAAGAGTGGCGATACCATAAAGCCAACCACTCGATCTAAGAACCGACGCGCTTGCTGTGCATTAACACGATCGATATCGAGCTTTGATGGCTGCTTAAAGGCATTTTGAATCGCAGATTTGGTAATCTCATTAAAGACAACACGCTGATACTTACTATCAGGGCCGCCAATGACTTCTTTTAGATGCCAAGCGATCGCCTCTCCTTCTCTATCCATATCCGTTGCAAGATAGATTTGGTCAGCGTCTTTGGCCAATGCTTTTAGCTCTTTAATCACCTTGGTCTTGTTTGGTAGCACCTCGTAGACTGCTGCCCAATCATGCTCTGGATCAATACCCATGCGGCGCACCAACGCCTGTTGCGCCTTTTCTTCTTTGCTCAGGCTTTCATCTTTTTTAGAAACCGTCGCTTTTTTAGCGCTTTTGCTAGCACCCACTGGCAAATCGCGAACGTGGCCAATACTTGAGCGTACAATAAAGTCATCACCAAGATATTTATTAATCGTTTTTGCCTTGGCTGGTGATTCTACAATCACCAAAGACTTGCCCTTTGGGCTGTCAGCAGCAGATGCTGAACTTTTTTTGGTTGTGGTTTTTGCCATATGTGACGACACCATAATATAAGTAAATTAAAAGTAAGAATAAATTCAGCAGCATGGCAATTTATAATCGCCCATTAATTTTTGTAGTAATCAGCTGCTTATGAAAATGGTTATAACACAAACAATAACCATAGAGTAAAAATAGAGTTATAAAGACGTTACACTGCTAAACGTTCAGCTGTCAACAATAAATGAACTCAGCGTTTGCAAGAAGCACTTGCTTATTGTCTATAAATGGAGATTAGAAAACCATTTACTACTTTGCTGTTGTTTTTTGCATCTGTAATGCCCATTTTTCGAGGTTTGCCTTTAGCACCAATAAATCGGATTCAATCGCTTTTTGCTGATATTTTGGGTTAGTCGATGGACGCACGTAAGCAATATCTTCCCAATAAATAATGATGCTATTTGCCTTGGTTAATAGTCCTTTGACGGAAGGCTCGATACTCACTGGTAAGTCTAGCGGCACTTTATCCAAGCTAAAATTGGTCTTCTTAATAGCAATGTCTGGACTACTTTGAGTAGAACGGATAGCACTTGGAATATTGAGCTTGATATCATCTTTAGTTGTATCTACAAAACTGCTGTCTGGGCGCCACTGTCCATCAATCACTTGGTAGCGTGTATGCGGCAACTGCGTGTTTTCTAATACTAAGCAGTACTGCCCCATCATGCCGCGCCCGTATTCATTGTCACGGCCTTTTATCCAATCAGGACAAGTAACCAGCTTTGGATTCAGCTGCAAGTGACGCGCTGTCATGCGCAGATTATCCAAACGCTGATCGATACCGTTAGGTTTGAGCGCCATCATACTCCCTAATACGAATAGTACAATGATAACGCCAATCAATATTCCCATGATGGTCTGACCTTTTAACTAAATGAAACTACTGCTAAAAATACAACTACCCAGCTGACACAGCTATACATGTAAAGAGCGGTGAATAGATAAATGATTGGTATGTAGAGGTTTATAATGAGCGCTAACCATTAAAAATCAAGCAGCCTATCTGCATAATCAGTGAAAACCTCGCGCTCTTATCTGTGCCTTAGCTGATATTTATATTGTCATATCAAATACTTAGAGCAATTAAAAACAAATATAATAATCAGATATAAAAAGTTGTCGCTAGCAAAAAGTGCTATGATAAACCATAATTTTAAACGCGCGCAGGTTTATTATGAATTATCTTATTAAACAAAACTCATCGACTGCTGGTTTTGCTAGCAAACTACTTGATAAACTCACTGTTCACTCTGGCATTACCTTATCTCTTATGGGCGCTGCCGTATTGATTTTATCAGGTTGTGCGACGACCCAGAGTCTGACACCGCAGCAGTGTCAAGACAGTAACTGGCAAGAAGTTGGTTATGCAGATGGTTTGCGAGGACGCTCAGGTGCTTACTTTGGACATTATGCCAATAGCTGTGCAAGCGTCGGCGGCGCAACGCCCAATCGTATACAGTGGGAACAAGGACGTCAGAAGGGTCTCAAAAATTACTGTACCGAGCTTAATGCTTATAAGCTTGGACGCGAAGGTTACGATTGGCAACCTGTTTGTCCCCTTGAAGGTATCGAGAAGCTAGAAGAAGCGTATTCTCAAGGGCGCTACTATTATATTCGTCAGCGTGACCTTGACTATCTGCGCTCGCCTTATCCATTTGGCTATGGGCCCGGTCATTTTGGTTATGGCTATCGTCCATTTGGCTATGGTTGGTAACGTAAAGTCTTTATGGTTGTTATTTGATGACGCAGTCGATTTAGATTATATCTTACTACTTCTACAATGCTCTTATCATAAAGCGACGAAGTCATTGCACACGCTACAATAAAGGAAACCTCACAAGGTTACCCAAGCGAGGTGGAAGGAGAGATTTATTATTCTAATTTTTCTTCTTGTTATTCTAGTAATTTTTTTATTAATAAGCTTACTGGTAATGCTGGTCAGCTTATTGGTATAAAAACTTTAGTCGTATAAGAACTATGACAGCCTCTATCCCATTATGTATGGTGCTTTGCCAATCATAGGCCTGAGTAGACTTTATTCGTTAACAAAGGCAACCTTCGTGAGTCCAGCCTGACTGGTTGCAGCCAGTACTTGAGCGACCGTGTCATATTTACTTTCTTTATCAGCACGTAATTGTACAGAAGGGTCTTTACCAGCCACGCTTTGCTGTTGCAGTCGTGTTTCAAGCTCTTCCATACTGATCGGATCGCTATCCCAGAATATTCCTGCGTCTTTATCGATGCTGATTTGAATGGCTTCTGGTGGCGTATCGTTCACCACTGCACTGGTTTTTGGCAAGTCTAATGGTACTGTTGGATTTAGCACAGTAGCCGTCAATAAAAATATAATCATCAATACCAGCATGATATCGATAAGTGGAATGAGGTTCATCTCATTCATACTTTGAACGTCATCATCACCCAATTGAAATGCCATAATTATTCTCAATACGTTTGGTTATTCTCAATACAGCCAGCCCTTGTGCGCCGGCTTTGTTTTTTCTTAACTGACAACCTTACTGGTTACTCATTATCAAGGCTGTGATGAGGCTGAGTTACGATAATGACTGGTCTGCTGGATATTTTCAGCACTTGCATGTGACTCTTTTACGATTGGCGTTTGAGTCATGGCAGGTTTAGTAGTTATTGAGGCCTGTGCGCTGTCTACCATTCGAGCAGAGTTTGCCAATAGATCATGTGCTCTATCATTAGCATGGTACATCACACGGCGATTAATACGTACAGCAAGGTTATAGAATACCACTGCTGGAATGGCAACCGCGATACCAAGACCTGTCATGATAAGTGCCTCACCGACTGGCGCTGCTACTTGACCCAACCCTGCTTGTCCGCTCATACCGATATTATGCAATGCGTGGAAAATACCCCATACGGTACCGAACAAACCGATAAATGGTGCAATAGCAGCTGTGGTTCCAAGAATAGGCAACCCACGCTCGCTGGAAAAACGATAACGACCAATATGCTTGAGCAAGGTCTGTTCAGTGACCAAGCGACGTGTAGCCGCATCTGAATCTGCTAGGTTTGCTTGTGTTGGCTGGATTTGCTGACTCAAATCATCTGCCACACTCGTCGCCAGTTTACGGCTTTGTAGCACACGAATGATACCAGTGACCCACGATACGATGGACAGGACTAAGAGCACAAAGAACAGGCTTTTTGTCACCATGTCGCTATATTGCCAGTATTGCATAAAGTCCATGTCAGACTCCTTGATTTGTTATTTCATTGCTATGACTTGAGTATTTTTTGCTTTTGATTTACTGCATATATTTCAGCCACGCATATAGTGGCTGTTATTATGATTTTGTATTTACGGTACTTTATAAGCAATCGGTAGTGTCACGTTGCCGACAACTGGTACACCATTTTTCATAAATGGTTTAAATTTACCAGAACGTACTTGGCGTTGGGCTTCTTTGTCTAGCAGCGTGTTACCTGATGACTTAGCAACATTGACACTATCAATACCACCCTGCTTATTCACTCTTAATACCAAGACCACTTCTAACACATCACCTGGGCTGGCTCTACGAGCAGCACGATCAGGGAAGCTAAAGTTTGGTGCAGATGCCCAGTTGGCATTGGTCGCGGTAAAATTCACTGGTGTATTACTGGCCGCAGCTGCTGCTTTAGCGGCCGCATCAGCCTGTGCACGCGCGGCGGCTTCTTTTGCAGCTTTTGCCTCTGCCGCAGCTCTATCAGCCTGCGCATCTCTCGCAGCTTGAGCTTGAGCCTCACGGGCAGCTTGCGCTTGCGCGTCACGATTTGCTTGGGCTTCGCGAGCAGCCTGCGCCTGCGCTTGTTGAGCGGCCCTTTCTGCTCGTGCCGCGATGAGTTTGCGTTGCTCATTCGCAGCAGCCTCAGCGATCTTGGGATCTACCAATGGCTCTTTTGGCTTTTCTTTAGTTTCTTGTTTTTTTACTGGTTCTTTAGGTGTTGCTTTAGGCTGAACCTTCGTTTCTTTCACTACTGGCTTTGCTGGGTTTTTTGGCTTAGGTTGTTCGACAGGCTTAGGTTCTGGCTGCGGCTGCTCTACAACTGGAGGTCTCGGTTCCTCCTTAGGAGCAGCCTTTACTTCTGCCACTGGTGTCGCCGTTTCAGCTGGTAACGATACAAGCTCTATCTCAATAGGTGATGCGTCATTTTTATTTTCAACTTTTAATTCAGGAGTTTTGATAGCCGCTAATGCGATCACCGTCAACACATGCAACGCCAAAACTATAATGATAGCTGCGAATAACAGTTTACGTGATGGCGCTTCTAAATCCGTTGAACTCATAACACCCTAATATTAATTAACCAAAATAGAATGGTGTAGATAATAATGCAAACGATAATTATTATCAATAATAATTTATGATAATTTACTCAAACCTATCATTAATGTTGAATACAGTCTGAATGTGTCAAAGAAAAACAATACATTAAAATTCTGTTATTTTATCAAAACTTTCTATTTAACAATAACATAAAAAATAACGTCCGTAGTGCTAATAAAAATCATTATCATTACCGTTGATAATGAATCTCAATTAATCTATCATGGCCACTGATTCGTTTTCCCTATTGTTAGGTTAATGTCTTTAAGTTACTAAAAATATGAGCGGCAGCAAACTTTAACAATAGAACCAATAATTCTTAACACCCTATTTCTGATCTTGCTTCGTTTTACATCATACCAAGCAGATTTTTTTATTTTTATTGGCAAATACGTTATTCACCTATTGCCTAACTATCCGATATGCCGAGTTATCTATGTCTCTTACTTTGTTTTCTAATCGCTCCCCGCTTCCTTTATTCAAGCGTCCGTTATTGACTGTGGTTATAACAGCACTTATAGCGACGGTTAGTGTGACAGGCTGTAGTTCACCTGAGTCTAACGATTCTGAGCCTGCAGATGCCAACACTGAAAACCCGACTGCTGATGCCGCCTCGAATGTTGCCAATAATGACGCTGTTTCTGCTCAAACTGTCTCAGTAGACACGGTAAAAGGAAAGGTTGATTTGGCGATCAACCCTTCACCCTTTGTTGTTTATGACATGAGTCTGTTACAAGATTTGGCCGCACTTGATGTGGCCGTTGATGGTATGCCAAGCAACCTGAGATTAGATAATTTACAGGCAAAAACACAGCCTGAACCCAAAAGTGTCGGTACTGTTTTTGAGCCGGATCTTGAAGCGTTGAACGCGATGAAGCCACAAGCTATTTTAGTTGGCTCACGTATGGCCGAAAAATATGATGCCTTGTCAAGTATCGCTCCAACACTTGATATGACCATTGATACCACAAAAATCTATGAATCCAGTAAACAGCGTTTGCATGACTTGGGTGCTTTGTTTGGCAAAAGTGATCAAGCGGCAAAATTGCAAGGAGACATTGACAGTCTTATTGATGAAACTAAAGTCTTGACCAAGGATAAAGGGACAGGCTTGGTTGTGATGGTCAATGGCAATAAAATGTCCGCTTATGGTGAAAAATCACGTTTCGGATTCATACATACCGTACTGGGTGTACCTATGGCAGATAATCAGATTAAAGATGCCAGTCATGGTCAGCCTGTCTCTTTTGAGTATTTACAAAAGACCAATCCAGACTGGTTATTTATCATTGATCGTAGTGCTGCCATTGGTGAAGATGGTGCAGGTGCCAAAGCCGTATTAGACAATCCATTGGTTGCGCAAACCAATGCGTGGAGTAAGGATCAAGTGGTCTACCTTAGCCCAGACTCTTATCTTGCTTTTGGTGGGTATTACCAGTGGATTAAAGATTTGACCACGATTAAAGATGCGTTTGCTGCTGCCAAATAAACGTGATTACTGTTTGAGCCATGGCTCTAATTTTTAGTTATAATCTTTCACTTTCTAAGCCAGTAGCCACTATGTCGTTATTCTCACATCGTGCTCATACCAGCGTGAAACCCAGCTCATCTTTGTCAGCAGCTTCATCCAACTGGCAAAGAGAGGCTGATAAAGCCTTAATTACCAAACCTCGACGTGCCGCCATACCACCTTGGTTAATCAACCTAGGTAGCCTCATTCTTATGGGGCTTTTGGTTTTATTGAGTTTATCTATCGGTGTGGCAGATTTTTCGTGGTCAGGTATTTTTCACAGCTTACTCAACCATAGCGCCAATTCTGATAGCTCGCTTCTTCTTGTCAGCCGGATACCACGTACCCTTGCCATTATATTGACAGGGGTTGCAATGGCAGTGGCTGGAATGATCATCCAAGTGGTACTAAAAAACCGCTTCGTTGAGCCTTCTATGGTCGGTGCTACCCAAAGTGCAGCTCTTGGGTTATTGGTAGTCAGCCTATTGTTCCCAGCGAGCGCCCTCATCATAAAAATGGGCGTGGCTACCTTCTCGGCCGTCATTGGCATGATGGTTTTTATGGCGCTCATTCACCGTATCCCGCCCACTGATTTTTTAATGATTCCACTCATTGGCATCGTTTTTGGCGGTATCATTGAGGCTGTGACGACCTTTATTGCATATCAAACCGAGACATTACAGATGCTCAGCGTTTGGCAGTTTGGAGATTTTTCAGGTGTTTTGGCAGGTCGTTATGAGTTGCTATGGCTGACTGGTGGGTTGTGCGTTCTTGCTTATATTATCGCTGATAAACTGACCATCGTCGGGCTGGGCGACAACATCGCGTTGAACCTAGGCATTAGCAAGCGCCAAGTCACTTGGCTTGGTGTTGGTATGGTGGCCATGATGAGTGCGGTGGTCGTGGTGACTGTTGGTATGATTCCCTTTATTGGGTTGGTGGTGCCCAATATCGTCAGCCGATTGATGGGGGATAAGTTACGTCGCAGTTTACCAGCCGTCGCCTTGTTGGGGGCATCAGCCGTCCTACTGTGCGATATTATCGGACGCTCTATTCATTATCCATTTGAAGTGCCTGTCGCGACTGTGTTTGGCGTGGTCGGTACGGTGCTGTTCTTATGGTTGCTGCTGCGCGCCCCTGCTGAGCAATAACTATGTTTTTTGCGGTACTCAGCGAATGAATCGTTTATCAGTGATTGTAATACCTGATTCGTTCGACATCGCATAGCAAATACTCTATGCATAGACCTTATTATTTGAGGTCTTATGACTTATTTTATAACTGTCATTGTCCTTCTGTCTGATTAGATAAGCGTGACACTATAGGATTTATCCATGTTTTCATCGTCTACGCCTAGCGCTGCACAAAAGAGCGACACAGATAAGGGTCATGGCGCTTCTACCACTTGGCAAAAACATCTTGCTCAATTTTGGGCGTTCATAGTTGATCATCCAAAGTCCGTCGCCTCTATCATATTAGTGATTGCGATGACGTTATTTTTGACACTCAACGTTAATGGATATTGGGATTTTGCCCTACCCCTACGCGGTAAAAAACTGCTGGCTTTGATGGTGGTCGGATACGCTATCGGCGTGTCAACCTTACTGTTTCAAACCTTGACACACAATCCTATTTTGACGCCTTCTCTATTGGGCTTCGACTCCCTATATGTCTTGCTGCAAAGCGTGCTGGTTTTTTTCTTGGGTGCCATCAGCTTCACCATTATCGATCCTATTGCCAAATTTATGCTTGAGATTTTTCTCATGTTTGGCGCATCCATGTTGTTGTTCCAACTGTTATTTTCAAAAACCAGCCAAGATTTGACGCGCCTGATATTGGTAGGTGTTATCTTCGGGGTGTTGTTTCGTAGTTTGTCAGCCTTGATTGCACGGCTGATTAATCCTGATGATTTCGTCGTGGTACAGTCGGCCAGCTACGCTCAATTTAATACCGTCAATCCACAACTGCTTGGCATCAGCGTGATTATTTGCGTCATCACGGGCTTGTTTGTTTGGCGTTGGCGTTATCAATGCGATGTATTAATGCTAGGCAAAGCGCAAGCCACCAATCTTGGCATTAACTATCAACGTCTGGCCTTTGGGCTGCTTACTGTCATCGCAGTATTAGTCGCTACGGCTACTGCACTCGTCGGACCAGTGACCTTTTTTGGTTTGTTGGTTTGTGCTCTTACCAATCGTCTTGCTCGCAATATGTATCATAGTGAGCGGTTAATACTGGTCAGCTTAGTTGCGATGATTTGTCTGGTGCTTGGTCAAACCATATTTGAGCAAATACTGGGTATGGCAGGCGTATTGTCAGTCGTTATCGAATTAGCAGGCGGTCTGGTATTTTTATTATTGATTTTTATGACCAAACATCGTTAAAGGTAGCGTCATTAAAAATAGTCGCCACAAGAACCGTGTCATTGGTACTAAATAACCCTTTATCAACGTAAAATTTTTACTATTCGCTAAAACAAGAATCCCTATGATTAAAATAGATAATATCTCGTACCATATTGGCAAACAGCAAATCTTAAATGACGTGACATTGTCATTGCCAAGCGCGCAAGTTATCGCATTGATTGGCCCCAATGGTGCGGGTAAATCTACTTTATTTTCTGTTATGTCACGCTTGCAACCTATACAGTCAGGACAGGTCTGCTTCGGTGAACACGATATTGCCACTTGCCATGCGAAAACATTATCTAAAACGGTTGCGATGCTTGGACAAGAGAATCAGGTACAAGGGCGATTGCGTGTGCATGAGCTACTGATGTTCGGACGCTATCCTTATCATCAGGGGCAGCCCACTGCTAACGACCAGCAAAAGGTACAAGAAATCATCGAGCGCTTTGAGCTGACTTCTTTGGCTGATCGGTTTTTATCAACCTTGTCGGGTGGTCAGCGCCAACGAGTATTGATTGCGATGATCGTTTGCCAAGATACGCCTTATTTGTTGCTAGATGAACCGCTTAATAACTTGGACATGTATCATGCGGGCCGTTTGATGCGTGAGCTACGAGAGGTCAGTCATAGTCAACAAAAAACCGTGGTGATTGTTCTCCATGATATCAATCAAGCGGCACAATTTGCTGATACCGTAGTCACGATGAAAGCAGGACAAGTGATGGCGGTTGGCAAGCCCGTCGATGTTCTGACCAAAGAGACCATGAAAGCGCTCTATAACGTTGATGTCACCGTCCTAAATCATCAAGGTCGGCCAGTGATTGTCGATACGGTGTAAAGGCCTGGGTTTTAAAGCCAAACACCGACCACCTTCCTTTTATTGATGCTCTCGCTCATCTAATTACTACCAGAACACCTTTTCAGCCACTATTGGCATCGTACTCCAGTTTGCTTATCACTTGCGCTTTTTGTACTACTGTACTAGAATACTGATACAAGATAGTTATTCTTTTTTATTAAGACCCAATATTATGAATACTGATCCCTATCAAAGCCTTCTGACCCATTTAGCCACTTGTCACGACAAGTCTGATATCGAAGTATTATTGACAGCGCTACTGACGGAGAAAGAGCAGCACGAGATTGCGAATCGTATCCGTATTTTTGACTTGCTTGAACGCGGTGTCACCCAGCGTGATATTTCTGAGCAATTGGGCGTTGGTATTGCGACCGTCTCACGAGGGGCCAAAGCCATTCAACACCATGATGTTAGTGCTTTATTAGCCACACACAGAAAAGGTCAGTAAGGAGCTAAATCACACTCTCCTCGTTTCTCTTATTTTATTTATTACCCATTTGAACTATTCCGGAAGTCGTTATGAGCTCTTTTCATGCTACACCTGTACAGCCAACACTGATTGATATCCCTAGTAAGCCGCAACGCATAAAACTGACGCAAGATATCGATTTTTTTGCGTTATTCAAGCGTATTGAGCGCGAGTTTGATATCTGTTATTTGCTTGAGTCACTGGGCGAAGACAGTCATATTTCACGCCATCATGCTATTGGTTTTGATCCTATTATGACCATTGCGGCTATTGATCGCACCACGCTTGCCATTACTGACAATAAAACGGCAGAAACCACGCATTATCAAACTGATAATCCTTATGAGCTGCTGCGTAAGATCACCCCGCAGCATGTGATTGCGCGCGATCAAAGTGGCGGTCTGGTCGGCTATTTGGGCTACGACTGTGTGAATTTCTTTGAGCCCAGTCTCAATGCTAAGTCGAGCGAGGACTTTGAGCCGTTTAAGTTTGGGGTCTATTTGGATGGTCTGACGCTAGATAAAATGACGGGTGAGATTTTTTATTTTTATTATCCGACCACGCAACAAGACAATCGTATTGAGCAAATCAAAAGCTTACTGGATGCCCCTATACCAAGCTACGAGCCGCCCAGCGTCGAATTCTTGGGTGATGGCATGAGTCAAGAAGACCATGCAAAAGCGGTCATGCAAGTCAAAGAAGACATCGTCTCTGGGCGTATTTTTCAGTGCGAAGTGGGGTTTAAGTCTAAATACCGTATCGCTGGCGACAAGATGCCCATTTATGAAAAACTCCGAGCTGTTAATCCATCACCGCACATGTACTTTATGAAGTTTAGCCAGCAATGTATTATTGGCGCCTCTCCTGAGTTATTGTTCCGCTTGCGTCAAGGCGAGATGGAAACCTATCCTTTAGCAGGAACAGCCAAACGCGGCGTCGATGTGATCGAGGATCGCAAACTTGCCCGCGCACTACTCAATGATGCTAAAGAAATTGCTGAGCACAATATGCTGGTCGATCTGCATCGCAATGATATTGGCCGTGTGGCACAATTTGGTACAGTAAAAGTGCGCAGTTTGATGGACATCAAGCGCTTCTCTCACGTACAACATATCTCCTCTGAAATCGTTGGTATCTTACATCCCAATGAAGATATGTTCAGTGCGCTTGCCAGCAATTTCCCTGCAGGCACTCTATCAGGGGCGCCAAAAATTGAGGCCATCAAAGTGATCAACGAGCTGGAACCAGACGGTCGCGGTGCTTACGGCGGTGCATTAGGCTCGTTCAATTTTAACGGTGACTGCATTTTTGCCATTCCTATTCGCAGTCTGTTTATCAATGGCGAATCGGCCTACGCGCAAACGTGTGGCGGCAATGTCTACGACTCCAATCCAGCCGATGAGTATTTAGAAATTCAGCGTAAACTGTCAGCGATGAAAGTGGTCTTAGACAGCTTTATGAACCCATAAATTGACCACATTTCACAAAGAGTTTATCAACCATGAATGTTTTAATTATCGACAACTACGACTCGTTTACTTTTAATCTTTATCAATACATTGGTGAGATTCTACAAACCATGGACGACAGTCAAGCGGCAAACGTCATCGTCAAACGCAATAACGAGATTACCTTAGCCGATGTGCAAGCGATGAACTTGGATCGAATCATTATCTCGCCCGGCCCTGGTGCGCCAGACGATCCTGCTTATTTTGGTGTGTGTAGTGAGGTGATCGAAGTCATGGGCAAGACGACGCCATTATTGGGCGTTTGCTTAGGGATGCAGGGCATCGCTCATGTGTTTGGCGGCGACGTGGTTCGTGCCAGCCTACCGATGCATGGCAAGGTCTCATCGATTCGCCATGATGGTACTGGTATCTACCAAGGCTTGCCACAAGAGCTTGAAATCATGCGTTATCACTCACTAATGGTGAAAGCGGACACGCTACCTGAATGCTTGGCGGCCACAGCCGTCGTCGCCAATGATGATCATAACACTCTAAGCTTGAGTGAATCGGCATTGGCTGGTGACGAGATTATGGGACTACAGCACAAAGACTATCCCATTCAAGGAGTGCAATTTCATCCTGAATCCTTTGCAACTGAAGGGGCCAAACGTTTGCTCACGAACTTTTTACAGCAGGTATGAACCCATGATGCGTGTCTTTCACCGATGTAGGTTTCGCTTATCAAAACAGGCTGGCGTTAGTGTCAGTCTTTTATTAGCCGCGTCTTTTAGTACAGCCGTAGTACCTGTAGAAGCAAACTTTGTATTAGGAATGGATGTACAAGGGCAACGCCTGAACCTTTATGAAGACTGCGAAGAAGGCAGCGTGACGTGCGATAACATGCTACTGGTTGCCCCTGATTTGCAGCGCTTGTGGCATATAAAGCCATACGATAAGAGTATCGATAAGTCGCCCTATAGCGTCAAACTTTACCCTGCCAAGACCAAGCATAGCTTATGTAACGATGGCGTGACGCCATGTGGCTTTCAGGGTTATCAGTTTGAAGGTAACGGTATTAAAGGCTTTATAAACCCTATCGATAAAAAGATACATGCAGGCAATGAGTGGACGCTAGATGGTAGTTCCGTCACTTATAAAGAAAACTCGACCTATCTACCATTGGTTTCGCAAGCGGCTCTTATTGATAGTAAATATACTGCATCCGATAAAGCGTTAAATAAAAGCTATCAAATAGCACGAAATGAGGTCAGGCGGTTATATGGCGAGCGTATGGAGGCTGGCTTGAAGCAAGAACAGATTCAATGGATCAAACAGCGCTCAAAAGAATGCGGTGCCAATGCTCAGCATCAACCAAGAACGCAGGCCGAAAAAGTCTGCTTTATTCGAAAAAATGACAGCCGAGAAAAAGACTACTTTTTATGGATTGATTAGAGCGCATCCTAAAATAGACTTATTGCATACATTGATTACTTAGCAAGATGAGTAACGCAATTTTAGTGTTGGTAATACTCTGATATAAATGGCTCTATGATAGTGGTCTATTAATAAGCTTAAGGGGTAAAATAGCTGGTTCTCTTGGGGTGTACTTCAAAAATCTAAATAATCACGTATTGGGAGTTTGTTATATTTCGATAGATCAAGGGGTTGGAATACTTTTTATTATCACCCCAGTTTTTTAGTAAAAGACTTTAAATCTGCATCGCTACTCTTAAAGTCAAGAAAGCACTCCGTCTGCCAATTTTTTGTTCGTTTAGCTTGAACAGCGGTTGGGTTTGTCCAAGGAGCATATACTCTCATCGCTCTTTTACCAGCCTTTGCTTCTTCTGAGAATACACCTTTTCTAGCTAGAAGTTGTGCGCTGAAAATGAAAACTCCAAAATTAGTACCCTCGTTGGCAGCTATAATCACCCAGTCTACCCCATCCTTCAGGTCAATTGGTGAAATCTCACTATCAGATTTTTCACGCTTCCATATTGTCACAAATTGACCAATTTTTTTTGGTGTAGTTTTCGCTTGTCGATAAATTACCCTTTGGCCATTCAGTGTAAATTTAAGTGCTCCATACTCTATACTTTCTATTTCAGGCTCAATGTCTTCAACTGCATATCCTGCTGGTTCAAATAGCTTTCGCAATATAAGATTAAATGATGCTGGGATAATGTCTGAAGTAAGATTTTCAGTACAAGAGAAAAGTTCTTTGGGCTGATTAAGTGTATTCATAGAAATTATCCGTAGTCATTTAGGCTGTTTCTCAGAGAGTCTTGATAATAAGTACTTTATTGTAGATACAGTCTTACACAAAATAATAGATACTAAAGTGGCTTTACCATTCTAATATCTATTATTTTGGCGTCCTCGTATAGCTCTTCATCACATTGACCGGCAGACTCAAAACCAAATTTCTCATAGAAACTAATCGCAGATAGATTGGTTTTTAACACCCATAAAGACAAACTAGAGCAGCTATTATATTGAGAAACGTCAATTAGGACTGCGTTCATTAACTTAGTACCTATCCCTAAATTTTGGTATTGCGGTAAAAGATACAAAGTAGTTATTTCACATTTGTGATCTTTCTTAAAGTAAGAAATAAACCCTACAGTTGTATCCTCAGCATCATATGCTATCCATGTATTCACATCAGATCTAGGTAGCAGCTTCTCCCACATTTCCATTTTTTGAGATAAGTTATTTTCTTTGTCTCTATACGTTTTAGGTAAAAGGTTCGAATACGTAGCATTCCAACTTTCAAAGTGAATGTGAGCAATATCTGATACATCACTCTGGGTTGCCTTACGTGTAAAAAACATGTGGCACTCCATAGTTAACTATTAGGGTAAATATTTTTTACGGTGGCTTTTTATATTTATCAATAATACGGAAGTAAGCTATTTTAGAAACGATATTTATCAGTGTTATCCATTTTTAACTTTTCGAATTCTTGCCATCTGATAAGCATTGACATACTCGCCGTTGCGATAAGCATAATCCACCATTTCACCTTCTATCACAAAGCCCAAGCTCTCATATAAACCAATAGCTCCGGTGTTATCGGTATAAGTGGTAATTTCAATACGCCTTATATCCAACCAATTATCAGCCAAATCCAGTGCTGCGTTTATAAGCGCTCTGCCGACACCTTTGCCTTGTGCTGCCGTTTTTACACTGACCCCAAAGCTTGCGACATGGCGTTGACGCTTTGATGTCATAGTCTGAAGCCCGAGACTTCCCACCACTTCATCCTCAATTTCAGCCACTAACATATACATATTTTCAGGTATATCCGCCAGTCGCTTGCGCCATAGGGTCTTGGATGGCATAGGTAGCTGCAAAGTATTTGCATATAAAGCCTCATCGGCATGAATTGCTTGCAACGCGTCTGCATCTTCTGGCTCGGCATGACGTATTTCAATTTTCATTATATTCATCCTTATATAGGAATTATTGTGTGATTAGTATGTTGGCTAGTATCAACATTCCAAATATCTAACCATGAATCTAGCCTGACAGTTAGCCATTTATCATAGAGAGCCAAGCCCTTACTAAGATGCTTAATGCTCAAGTAAAGCTTCACTATTACAAAGTGTTAATTATATTGTAGAATTACTTATTTTAGTCGACAATAGTCTATTAAAGAAGAGTTGTATTTATAACCAAATTTTTTGATTGCGCTCTATAAAAAGTCTATTTATAGATATCTTCTACAGGAAAAGCTAAATGTCTAACCTCAGATTGGTAGTAGCAGGATTTGCAACCCTCATATTTATGAGTATAGGTTGTAGCAATAAAGAGTCTAACAGCGTTCATGAGGTGAAAGAAAATCCATCAGAAGCCATCGCAAAGCAAACTCCAGAAGAAGTAGAAATGCGTGGAATTTTTAAGAGAAGCTTTGAAATACATGAGTTGGATACGAACGGTAAAGTCTACTATGTGGCAGATCCCAAACAGCTGTTAATGAAAGACTCAAATAAAATTGGTCAAGACGGCTATTATAAGTCGTTTGAAACTTGCGTGGTCGGAGTGATCGGATCTGAAGGTGGTTACGGACCTACTGGCAAGTACGAAGATGAAATTACTATTAGCAAAATCTGTGCATGAAGAGGGATACAGTCACAAAAAATCTGAAAGTTAATGAACAGATTATATATCAGCAAAAAGCTGTTATTTGCTAGATTTATGTGTGTCAGTCTTAAGGAATATTGAAAAATCTTGATTTATAAAGTTATCTCAAACAAGTATCTGCGTATAGCATTAACATTTTTAGTAATTCAGCAAATTATTGTAGCGTCATCAACGTATTTTATTGCTCGATTGGCACAAAGTTTTGCTGAAAATGGGCCTTTATTTCCTTATATGCTGCTATTTGCCGCCTCTTTGGTGGTCGTTTATGTACCTGCGTATTTCTGTATCACCAATACGGAGCGCGCTAAGTACGACGCTCATAAGCTATACAACGATACCTTCCATACTGTTTTTTTAGGTAAGACCTATTTTTTATCAAGCGATGAGTTACAGAGTACAGCAACGACAACACTTGCTCAGGAAAGCAACTATACGCTTGAAACCGTCATTGATAGTATCTTTGATATTTCAGCGTTGGTTTTTAATGTCTTATTTAATGTGCTCGTTATTGCTTGGTTTTTAGATGGTACATTAATGCTTGGTTATGCAGTAGGTATTGTCTTTGCTTCTATGTTTGTGCATTTCAGACGACATACTTTAAAAACCGCTGACAAAACAGATCAGCAATCACGGTTGAACCTAACCGCTAAACTCTTTGACAGTTGGGATAACGTCGTTATTTTCAACAAGCATAATTACACGCTCTATAATAATATCGTTCAAAAAAGCTTTGCGACCGCAAAGAACAATAGCGTCAAATCTACATCCATTCAGCATATTAATTCAAGCTTAGGCATGATCATACTCATGCTGCCTGTTTTTGCAATAACTGGCTTTATTTTTAATAAAAATTGGAGTGACGCCGCGACGATGGCGGTGCTAATTGCGACGCTGCCAAGACAAATTCAGCTATTGCAAATGTGCTATGCCTTGATTGGCTACCATACCAGTATCGGCGTTATTAAAACGATGCTAGATGGTATTTTAGAGGTTTTACAACCTACCACTGTGGATTTAAATACCTACATTCAGGCAGACCAAATACGTGTGAATCAAACAGGAGAGATTTTTGATTCAACACAGTTGCCTAAGAAAGGGAGGATAACGCTGATTGGTAGTAATGGTGTTGGTAAGTCTTGTATGTTGCTTAAGCTAAAAGACCACTACCAAGAACGAGCGTACTATTTGCCTGCCAAGCACAATTTATATTTTAATTACAAAACAGATAAAGCCCATAAAGGCTCAACAGGACAACAACTCATCAAGCAAATTCAAGAAATTAGAGAGGACGACCAAAGTACAGTTGTCATGCTAGATGAATGGGATGCACATTTGGATAAAGAAAATACCCAAATCATAGACCACTATCTTGATGAGCTTGCTCAAACAAGACTTGTTATGGATGTTAGACATTGAGATAGAAAGTGATTAATCTACTAGATAGGTAAACCATACAGTACATTGTGACTATTTTAGCAAGTCAAAACTAGGAGACCATCAGCCTACTGCTTGATGTTCAAGTTCTCACTAACGATTATTATTAACCTTTCAATTATGGAAAAAATAAAAGAATAGCCCTGTTATAGATATCAATTTACCTCCTACTATAATCATTAAGCTCAAATGATAGACAAAAAAATCACCAGCCAAGCGACTGATGATTTTTTTATAACTAAGTACGCTATAACAGTATAAACAGTTTACTGCTCAATACGCTGTAAGAATGCTTGCGTACGTGGGTGGCGCGAGTCTTCGAATAGCTGCTTGGCACTGCCCTCTTCGACAACCACCCCATCTTCAATCAAGACCACATGATCCGCCACATCACGAGCAAAGTTTATCTCGTGTGTCACCACAACCATCGTCCAGCCTTCAGAGGCCAGCTGCTTCATACTCTCAAGCACATCCTGCACCAGCTCTGGATCAAGCGCAGAGGTTGGCTCATCAAACAATAATAATGAAGGTTCAATCGCCAGTGCGCGTGCAATACCAACACGCTGCTGCTGACCACCAGACAACTGAAATGGATAAAGATCAGCTTTATCTGACAGACCGACTTTATCGAGCAATACCAGCGCCTGTTCACGTGCTTGCGCTTTACTTTGTCCTTGTACCACTGTCGGCCCAAGCATTAGATTCTCAAGCGCCGTCTTATGGGGAAACAAGTTATAAGACTGAAACACCATACCTGACTTACGTTGTAACGCCAGCAAAGTGTTTTTCTTAGGCTTGGTAGCAAAGTCAACGGTCAGACTACCATCGTCAAACGCAATGACTCCTTTATCAGGGATCTCAAGCGCATTAAGACAGCGTAAAAAAGTGGTCTTCCCTGATCCTGAAGGCCCTAATATGACGACCACCTTGCCCTTATTAATGGTCAAATCGATGCCTTTTAGCACCTGATTGCTACCAAAGGCTTTATGAATATTAGTGACTTTGATCATGAAAATTCCTGTTGTACTGATAGCTGCTTTGCTAATCGCAATAACACGTGATGACAAATATACTCGCACCGCTTATAGGCGTTTACTTCGCCACATAACGATCCAGTCTGGTTTCAAGCTTACCTTGGATAAAGGTGAGGAACAGACAAATACCCCAATAAATAATCGCCGCTTCTGTATAAACCAGCATAAATTCATAGTTACGGGCAGTGATAATCTGCGCTTGTTTGAACAGCTCTGTCACCAAGACCAATGAGGCCAACGACGTGTCTTTCACCAAACTGATAAACGTATTGGATAATGGCGGTACAGATACCCGAAGCGCTTGCGGCAAAATGACATGACGAAACGTTTGCAGATACGTAAGTCCAACCGTCGAACCTGCTTCCCACTGCCCTTTTGGAATCGACAAAATCGACGCACGTACCGTCTCTGATGCGTAGGCACCAATATTCAGTGAAAAGGCAATAATGGCGGAGGGAAAAGGATCAAGCTTAACCCCAACGCTTGGCAGTCCATAGAAAATAATAAATAGCTGCACCAGCATTGGTGTCCCGCGAATGGCAGACACATAGATACGAGCAAGCCGATAAATGACCTGATGGAACCAGCCAGCACGTGGCACGATACGAATCAAAGCCACTGTCAGCGCAATGATCATACCAATCGTAAATGAAATCAATGCCAGTGGTATCGAATAATAAATACCACCTTTGAGCATCGGCCAAAAAGACGAGATGACAATTTGCGCCCGATCAGGGCTCATAAATGGCAACAACGCCAATAATTCAGCTAACCACGACACTGACATTATAGATCCTAGCATTATTTTTGTTTACTTATATCAGCACCAAAGAACTCTTCGCTCAATTTGGTCAGCGTGCCATCAGCCTGCAGTTCTGCCATCGCTTCATCCAATTTTGCTACTACAGCATCATCGCCTTTGATAAGGACCAAACCTGAGCCAGTTTGCTCACTAGCAGGCGCAGTCAGCTTAATCTCAAGACCTGAATCTGGGAATTTTTTTAGATAATCCAATACTGCCAGATTGTCATTCATCGTAAAGTCAGCACGGTCTTGTTTGACCAACTGAACGGCTTGCGCCATACCATCGACAGGGACGATTTCTGCACCATAACGCTGGGCCAACTCGCCATAGTTACTGCTGAGCGACTGAGCGGTACGTAGGCCTTTTAGACCTTCCCAAGAGCTATAACGGTTGTCATCGGTCGGTGCCAAGACAACTGCGCCTGACCAGCTATAAGCCGTGGTTTTGTCATACTTCGCTTGACGCTCTGGCGTGGTCAAGCTAACTTGGTTAGCCACCATATCGAAACGTTTTGAGTCCAAACCTGCCAGCATCGCATCCCATTGGGTTTCTTTAAACTCAACATCGACGCCCAATTTTTCAGCAACGGCACGTGTCACTTCTACATCGTAACCTGTGAGCTTACCACTCTCGTCATGATACGTGAATGGAGGGTAAGTGCCCTCTGTACCGACGTTGATAGTGCCACCGTTATTGATACGTTGCAGCAAATCAGAACCGCCTGTCGCGGTACTGTCCGTCGCTTTGGTATCAGTTTCAGTAGTAGTTGACTGACCACAAGCGGCAAGTAGGACTGTACTAGCGGCAAGGGCTAAGAGAGTACGACGTTTCATAGGACGTCCTTATAAGAGTGAATGGATGAGTCGAGACTGTTATATCAATGTCATAATGCCAGCAAATAATCTAAACCTTACGCAGACAGATATCACAATGCATATCTGAATCGTATTATTTTGCTTTGGTTGCCCGATTTAAGGGTTCTCAGTATATTTTTCAATACTGTTTCTACATTATTTTAATCGTTTAGACGATTTTATAGCAAATTTTGAGCCTATAACGACCGCCTAGACCGCAACGTGTTCATATAGTAGCGTACTTCAGAAAGAATAAACGTACAAAAATAGTGAGTATGCGTCAATTTATCAAAGCTCGCCTGAAAATTGATAACGATCGCCAGCATGCCACATTTTTACAAAGGTGACGACTTGACCCGCTGAGTAGGTCTGGCGACGCAGTACCAACGTTGGCGACTGCGGTGCGATTTTCAAAAAAGTCGCAATCTCCTCTGGTGCTGCCAATGCACGAATGGTGTAGCTTCCGCGCTCTAGCGGGCTTTTGGCAATCAAGTAATCACTGGTATTGACCACGCTAAAATCTTGCTCAATAAATTCAGGGACTTTTTTGGCATCGACCCAGCGCTCTTCAAACTGAATCGGCTGACCATCGGCAAAGTGAATAATTTTTACTTCATACAATACAGTCGCGCCAGCGCTATTCGCCACGTCATCATTCTTACTGTGAGCGGACAATGCCTCTGCTGTCTCAATACCAAACTTACGGCGCAGCTCATCATCCAGCATATTGGCGGTAATGGCACGTTTGCTTACCACCTGCGCTTGGTAATCGCGATTGGCGGATTTTAAATCTTGTGCGATATTGCGTACTTCTACAAAGGTATGATTAAACTGTTGCTGCGCGACAAACGTGCCCGACCCTTGCCGCCGCTCCAATACCCGCTCTTCGCTCAACTCTTTTAGCGCACGGTTGACCGTCATCCGAGATACACCAAACTCTTTTGCTAGTGCCATTTCTGTCGAGATCGCTTTGCCTGCTTGCCATTTACCAGAATGGATGTTGTCTAATATCGCATTTTTAATCCGCTGATACGCTGGGATTGTTTTTGTCATATTCGTTTTAAACCGTCAGTTCCGCTAATAAGAGTAGCACCATAATATCATGACAATCATGCGAACTCTTATTCATATCACTCTATCAGTTATGCTCCTTTTTTCATTAACTCTAATTTTTATAAAAAAATCCTTGCATGAAAAAAGTATCTTTGATAATTTGTATATACAACTTATGAGTGACCTCAAATAATCGCACTCAAAACCTGCATTAATAAAACTGTATTGATAACACAAGGAACGATCATGACGACCGATAATGGAATCAGCGAAAACGCAGAAGTGAAAAACAACGAATTTACCCGCCGTGATGAAAGTCGTGATATTGCCGCCCCCACTGGCAGCACCCTTCATTGCAAGAGCTGGCTGACCGAAGCGCCTTATCGCATGCTACAAAACAACCTGCATCCTGATGTCGCTGAAAACCCAAAAAGTCTTGTGGTGTATGGTGGTATTGGACGCGCTGCTCGTAACTGGGAAAGCTATGATCAAATCCTAGCGTCATTAAAAGAATTAGAAGATGACGAGACGTTGTTAGTGCAGTCAGGAAAGCCAGTCGGCGTTTTTCAAACGCATGAAAACGCACCGCGTGTCTTGATTGCCAATTCCAACCTTGTACCGCGCTGGGCAACGTGGGAGCACTTCAATGAGCTTGATCGCAAAGACTTGTTTATGTACGGTCAAATGACAGCAGGTAGCTGGATTTATATTGGTACGCAAGGCATCGTGCAAGGTACTTACGAAACCTTCGTTGAGGCAGGTCGTCAGCATTATGATGGCAGCTGGAAAGGACGCTGGATTTTGACTGCGGGACTTGGCGGTATGGGCGGCGCACAGCCACTAGCGGCAACCTTTGCTGGCGCAACCTCATTGAACATCGAGTGCCAGCAGTCTAGTATCGATTTCCGCCTGCGTACTGGTTATGTCGATAAACAAGCGGACGATCTTGACCATGCTTATGAATTGATTAAGCAGCATACTGACGCGGGTGAAGCCGTCTCAATCGCTCTACTTGGTAATGCCGCAGACATCTTGCCTGAGATGGTCAAACGCGCTCGTGCTGGCGGCATGAAACCTGATTTGGTCACCGATCAAACTTCAGCCCATGACTTGATCAATGGCTATCTGCCAAGTGGCTGGACGGTTGAAGAATGGAAGGCCGCACAAGAAGATCCAGAACAACACGCAGCATTGACCAAAGCGGCAGCAGCATCTTGCGCCACACACGTACAGGCGATTTTAGATCTACAAGCGATGGATATTCCAGCGACTGATTATGGCAACAATATCCGTCAGGTAGCATTTGATGAAGGGGTCAAAGACGCCTTTAATTTCCCAGGATTCGTCCCTGCTTATATTCGTCCACTTTTCTGCCAAGGCAAAGGCCCTTTCCGCTGGGTAGCGCTCTCTGGTGATCCAGAAGACATCTATAAAACGGATCAAAAAATTAAAGAATTGTTCCCTGAAAACCAACATATTCATCGCTGGCTTGATATGGCAAAAGAGCGCATTCAGTTCCAAGGATTACCTGCCCGTATCTGCTGGTTGGGTCTTGGCGAACGTGACAAAGCAGGTCTGGCGTTTAATGAGATGGTCAAAAACGGCGAACTAAAAGGCCCTATCGTCATTGGTCGTGACCATTTGGACACCGGCTCTGTTGCCAGTCCAAACCGCGAAACTGAAAGCATGAAAGATGGCTCAGACGCAGTCTCTGACTGGGCGCTTCTAAACGGTATGCTCAATGTCGCGGGCGGCGCCACGTGGGTATCATTGCATCATGGCGGCGGTGTTGGCATGGGTTATTCGCAGCATTCAGGCATGGTCATCGTCGCTGATGGTACAGATGCAGCCGCCAAACGCTTGTCACGTGTACTGGTCAATGACTGCGGCTCAGGTGTCATGCGTCATGCAGATGCAGGCTATGAGCTGGCCATCAAAACAGCAAAAGATTACGGTCTCAACTTACCCATGATCAAATGATGATCAAATAAAGCATCCAAAACATTTTATCAAGGAGGATAACATGATTGAACAAAATACGGCTGCCCACCTCAATGATGGGACAACGCCTCCACCTGAGAAACTGTTATCCAAGTCTTTAGCACTGATACAGCTTATTGTATTTAGTACCATTGGACTTGTAATGTTTTTTGTGCCTTTTACCATCGGCGAAAAAAGCACGATCTTGTTCGATCATGGCGCGACCTATCTTGTCAATCAGCAGCACACCTTATCTGTCACCTTGTTATTTTTGTTGATGATTTTTGGGGTTAGCAAGCCTTTTATAGATGGCTCATGGCGTAAAAATATCACGCATAAAATTTTGACTGTATTTAAGATTTTAGGTCTCATTTTGGCAGTAATGTACATCACAGGTACAGCGCCTGCCTTTATGATGGAAGCGGATATGTTGCCGTTTTTATTTGAAAAGCTGGCCTTACCTGTTGGTATGATTGTGCCACTTGGCGCCTTAATTTTGGCATTCTTGGTCGGTTTTGGTTTGCTTGAGATGGTAGGTGTATTGATGCAACCCATTATGAAACCTATCTGGAAAACGCCTGGCACATCTGCCATCGATGCGGTGGCTTCTTTTGTGGGTAGCTACTCGATTGGTCTACTGATCACCAATCGCGTGTATCTACAAAAACAGTATTCTGCGCGTGAAGCCATTATTATCGCGACAGGCTTTTCTACGGTATCGGCCGCATTTATGGTGATTGTGGCAAAAACACTCGGTCTGATGGAATTTTGGAATCTGTTTTTTTGGTCAACGCTGGTGATTACCTTTATCGTCACTGCCATTACCGCTCGTATTCCACCAATTAGCCTCTTTGATGATAACGTTGATCGTCCAGACCTCAATCACGAACGGGGCAAACGTTTAGCAGCAGCGTTTGATTTGGGTCTATCCACGTCTCGTCGCGCCACCGACCTCAAGCATATTTTATGGTCCAACTTTCGTGATGGATTGATCATGGCAGCAGCCATCGTGCCTTCTATTATCGCGGTCGGCCTGACGGGTCTGTTGTTGGCAAAGTATACGCCAGTGTTTGACGCCTTAGGGTTGCTGCTCTATCCATTTACGTGGTTGGGCGGATTGCCAGAGCCACTTGTGGCTGCCAAAGGTATGTCAGCGGGATTGGCTGAAATGTTCTTGCCTGCTCTACTGCTGAGTGAAGCTGATATGTTGACACGTTATGTGGCTGGCGTTATCTCCATTAGTAGTGTGCTGTTTTTTTCCGCTATGATTCCGTGTGTACTGGCGACCGAGATTCCCCTTTCTGTGGGCAAGATGGTTATCATTTGGTTTGAACGTGTGGTTCTGAGCATCTTGTTGGCTGCCGCCTTTGGACAGCTGGCCATGTATATGAACTGGATTGGTTAAAACAAGCCAGAAGCTTTGCAAAATTTATCCCAGTAACACTTATCTTCTGTCTAAATTGTATTTGCTATAAACCTTGTATCAATAAAAAATATTATTAATATCCCTTATAAAATTAGGATTATCCTCATGACTGCTATCAAACAACTAACCCTAAACCCTCGCCAGCTTAGTTTTAAGATGCTACGCGATATCTACGATCATCCAGTCGCTCTGACCTTGCCTGACAGCGCTTATGAGGCGATAGATGCGTCACACGAAGATGTACGTACCATCATTGCCCGTGACAAAAGCGCTTATGGGATCAACACGGGTTTTGGTCTACTAGCGAAGACACGTATCAGTGACGATCAACTTGAGCTGCTTCAGCGTAACTTGATTGTCTCTCACTCAGTGGGTACAGGTGACGCGTTGCCAGACAACGTGGTTCGTCTCATCATGGTAATGAAAGTTGCTAGCCTAGCACAAGGGGTGTCTGGCGTACGTCGTGAAGTGGTTGATAGCTTACTTGGCTTAATCAACAATCAGATTACGCCGAATATCCCAGCCAAAGGTTCCGTTGGCGCGTCTGGTGATTTGGCTCCCTTGTCACACATGACGCTTGCAATGATGGGCGAAGGTCACGTCTATGTCGATGGCAAAAAGATTCTTGCCGCAGATGCCTTAGCTCAGCATGGACTTGAGCCCATCACATTGGCTGCTAAAGAAGGCCTTGCGCTCATCAACGGTACACAAGTATCAACCGCGCTGGCACTACGTGGCTATTTCTTAGCGCGTGATTTGCTCGAAACGGCAACCATCGTCGGCTCACTGTCGATTGATGCCGCCAAAGGCTCAGATGCGCCGTTTGATGCTCGTATTCATGACGTACGTGGTCATCATGGTCAAATCGAAATCGCCAAAGCACACCGCGAGCTTATCAAAGGCAGTGCTATTCGTGCCTCGCACGATGGCGAACAAGATGATCGAGTACAAGATCCTTATTGCTTACGCTGTCAGCCGCAGGTTATGGGTGCTTGTCTTGACATCATCAACCAAGCAGGGAAAACCCTGCTCATCGAATCAAATGCGGTGACAGACAATCCGCTTATTTTTAATAACGAAGATGGTCCGGTCGCTATATCAGGCGGTAATTTCCATGCTGAGCCTGTCGCCTTTGCCGCTGATATTTTAGCCTTGGCAATCGCCGAGATTGGTTCTATGTCTGAGCGCCGAGTTGCGTTGCTAATTGATGCAACTTTATCGGGTGGCTTGCCGCCATTCTTGGTTGATAACGCTGGGGTGAATTCAGGCTTTATGATTGCTCACGTCACCGCAGCAGCGCTTGCCTCAGAGAATAAATCTATCGCTCATCCAGGCAGTGTTGATAGCATTCCAACGTCTGCTAATCAAGAAGACCATGTCTCGATGGCAACCTATTGCGCACGCCGCCTATATGAGATGGCACAAAACACGGCCACCATCATCGGTATTGAGCTACTAGCAGCAGGTCAAGGTATCGACTTCCATCGTGGGCTTGAGACGTCAGAGCCTTTAGCAGTAGCACATAAAAAGCTACGCGAACAAGTTACCTTTTATGATAAAGACCGCTACCTTGCACCTGATATTGAAGCGGCAAAACAGCTGGTTTTAGACGGTACGCTTGCTGAGCATTGGCAAGAACTGCGTAGTGACTGGTACGAATCAAAATAAAAAGTCGTTAAGTTTATGTTAGAAAAAGGAGGTCTTTGATGACCATAGCAGCAGTTAGCCACACTGTCGCCGATATGAACCGATGGACAGGGCGCGCAGAGCCATTTGAGACCGACCGCGCCCGCTATTGGTATCAGCTTGCTGAACCTTATGATCAGCAACACATTGGGCTGATTGGCTTTGCCTGTGATCAGGGCGTTAGACGCAATCAGGGGCGTGTGGGTGCCAAAGCAGCGCCGCCTTTGATTCGTCAAGCCTTTGCTGCGCTGCCAGTCATTTCTGCCTTGCAACAACGTTTTGAGATTCAACTGCCCTCATTACTTGGTGATGCTGGCGATATTCATTGTCATGACGACGATGGCCTTGCCGAGAGTACACTTGAGCAAGCTCAGCTCAAATACGCCGATAAGGTCAATCACATTATTGAACAAGGCGGCTTGCCGATTGGGCTTGGCGGTGGTCATGCCATTGCTTATGGCAGTTTTTTGGGATTGTGGCAAGCGTTAGAAAAGACAAACGGTACGACTGTCAGCACACACACAGCGCCGACTATTGGAATTATCAACTTTGATGCGCACCTTGATATTCGTCAGTCTGATGTGGCGACTTCTGGCACACCGTTTCGCCAAATTGCAGAGCATCTTGACGCTCACGGTCAACCGTTCCATTATTGCTGCATTGGTGTCAGCCGATTTTCGAACACGGCCGCCCTCTTTGATCGTGCCGAGCAATTGGGTGTACATATTATCAGTGATGAAGACTGTCATCAGCAGACATGGGATAGCCTTGCCGAGCAAATTGATACGTTTATTAGTAAAGTCGATGTGCTCTATATGACTATTGATATGGACTGCCTACCATCAAGCGTTGTCCCTGGTGTCAGTGCGCCAGCCGCTTATGGTATTGAGCTCAGTTTTGTTGAGCGCGCCGTCAAACGTATCATGGCGTCGGGCAAAGTAAAAATAGCAGACCTTGCTGAAATCAATCCTACGTTTGATGTCGATAATCGTAGTTGTAAGGTCGCTGCTCGACTGCTGGCGACCATTAGCGAGCAACATTTGCTCACGTTATAGTCGATACTCAATAATATTGATACACGACATTAGAATGCAGGACTGGTACAAATTTTTCTTGTTTGCTGTGCCTTCGCAAACAGAAGCGATAAAAATTTACTCTAGTCCCGCTCAGTATTTTTTATATTTCACCTGACGATCAGTATGAAGCAGGAGCTTATTATGCCCAACTCACACACACAGCAACTCAGTGATGACACTATAACCTCGTTTGATCACCTTATTATCAATGCCAATATTGCCACGTTTTCAGCACAGTATGGTTTTGGTATCGATACCAATGAGCATGCTGATAATACCCCATACGGTCAGTTAGAGAACGCCGCCATCGGTATTAAAGACGGCAAGATTGCATGGGTTGGGGCTCATGAGCAAATCGCTACTCATCTGCTTCATTATCAAGAGAACCAAGTCACAGACGCAGATGGTCATTGGATAACCCCTGGGTTGATCGACTGTCACACTCACATCGTTTACGGCGGCAACCGCAGTAATGAGTTTGAAGCCCGTTTGCATGGTTCCAGTTATCAAGATATTGCCGCTCAAGGTGGCGGTATTGTCGCAACCGTCAGCGCCACCCGCGCGGCCAGTATTGAAGCGTTATTTATCCAAAGTGAAAAACGCCTGCTTGCACTCATCAAAGAAGGCGTCACCAGTATCGAAATCAAGTCCGGCTATGGCTTGGATTTGGACACTGAACGCAAAATGCTCACCGTTGCGCGCCAGCTTGGTAAAAAACACAACATTCATGTAAGTACGACTTATCTGGCCGCCCATGCCTTACCGCCTGAGTACAAAGCCCGTGCGGACGATTATATCAAGCAAGTCTGCACATGGCTGCCAATCTTGCATGCAGAAGGATTGGTCGATGCAGTTGATGGGTTCTGTGAAAATATTGCGTTCAGTAGCGAACAAATCAGACGCGTTTTTGAAGTCGCGCGCTCATTAGATTTGCCAGTTAAACTGCATGCTGAGCAGCTCTCAGACATAGGCGGTAGCGCGTTGGTTGCGGAGTATCAGGGATTATCCAGTGACCATTTAGAACACCTGTCGGAGGACGATATCAAAAAAATGGCGGCCAGCAATACGGTGGCGGTGCTGTTACCCGGCGCATTTTATACTTTGCGCGACACCAAGCTGCCACCGATTGATGCCCTGCGAAAACACAACGTACCGATGGCGATTTCAACCGATTGCAATCCTGGTACGTCACCATTGACCTCGCTGTTATTAGCAATGAACATGGGCTGCACCTTGTTTTACCTCACCCCTGAAGAAGTATTGGCAGGTGCAACCATTCATGCGGCACAAGCCTTAGGGTTAACTCAAAAAGGTCGGATAGAAGTTGGCTGCGATGCCGATTTGGCGCTATGGGACATCACTCGCCCTGCCGATCTGGCGTATCAAATAGGACTCAATCCTAGTGCAGGCATAATGTCTCAAGGTCAATGGCGCAAAACAGTATGATCAATAGCGCTTTATGTATATAGTGAGTCCTAAATAAAAAAGGTACAACAATGATAATGGACTGCTAACGATATATTTTTGTAGCCTCTGTCTGCGAAGGTTTAGCAAGCGAGAAAATATGACGTTGGTAGCACTGTATGTATTTTATATTGGACTGACCATAGTCATTCAAAAAGCCCCAGTCACTAAATGATTGGGGCTTTTTACTTACACAAAACCGTACATTTTTGCTAGGCCACAGTGAATTTACTTTAAAGCCAATACCGTATTTAGCCCCATAACGCATCACGCATCGATTATATTCTGAACTAACTATATTGCTAAAAATTAGGTGGTAAGGAGAGCGCATACAAGTCCCACAATGATCTACACCCTACTCATATAACTCCTTATTTTCTCTCAGCTTTCTCTTATAAATAATAGACTCAAAGGTAACGAATAAAAGATAAAAGGTAAAAAATGTCAAAATTTTTCAATTAAATCGAAAATTACTATATCAATATTATTAGTAAGGAATTACAATACCCTATTAATGATGAGGGTATTTTTGGCTAACGCTATTATTTTATAAATACAAACCGACAACCAGTACAGAGAAAGCGATATGCGTACAGATTCGTTCCAGCAAATTTTGGAAGATTTAAACAGCTCATCAGCGGATGTTGAAGCATCTGCCCTAATTTCTAACGATGGTCTTATGATCGCCTCAGCACTGCCAACTGGCATTGACGAAGACCGCGTTGGCGCGATGTCAGCGGCTTTATTGTCATTGGGTGATCGCGCTGGTCGAGAGTTGGCACGCGGTAGTATCGACCGTATTATGATTCAAGGGGAAAAGGGTTACGTGATTATGACGTCATCGGGAGAAGAAGCGGTACTCACCATTATGGCAAAACCAAATGCGAAGCTCGGTTTGATTTTTTTAGACATCAAACGCGCCTCAGAAGCCCTTGCAAAACTTATCTGATAAGTGTTTTTAGGTTTTTATCGATAAACACTTCAGCAGATTGGTTTTTTGATCATGATGAACATAACGATAACGGAAGGATATACTATGGGCGCTCCCACTCCTGATGCACACAAGCCTGATATGCCTGCCAAGCAGGTTACCTTGACTTATTATGATGGCCACTCGCGCACGGTCTATGATACTGACGTCGAACGTGCCTATCCTGATGGCAAATTAATTGTATCGCGCACGGATTTAAACGGTGTTATCACGCACGTCAACGATGCCTTTGTTGAGATTAGTGGCTACGATATCGATGAATTAATCGGTCAGCAGCATTACATCTTACGTCATCCTGACATGCCAAAAGCGGCGTATACAGACCTATGGCAGACTGCTGCTTCTGGACAAAAATGGCATGGCTATGTCAAAAACTTATGCAAAGATGGCAGCCATTATTGGGTCTATGCGACGGTCGTGCCGAACATTCGTCGCGGTGAAACCGTCGGCTACACCTCAGTACGCCGCAAGCCATCACGCAGCAAAATTGACGCGGCGATGACTCAATACGCCCAAATGAAACAAAACGAGGAAGGCTAAATCATGACGACACACAATATGTTAATCGCCCCTGATTTTTCGCCTGAACGTTTTGCAGGCTGGCACATGTTCAACACCTTGATACAAAAACGTGCCAATCTCAATATGCATCTGAACATACCAGCGTCACATGCTGAGCAAACACAAATCATCGATGCAGGTGACATTCAAATCATTTATGCCAACCCTTTTGACGCAGCCACTTTGATCCGTGAGCAAGGATATCGCGCCGTCGCTCGTCCCATCGGCAAGTCTGATGAAATGGTCATTGCGTCAGCTGCAAATAGCGATATCAGTCGCTTAGAAGACATTCAGGCGGGCGCGACTATCGCCATGGCAGACAACCGCGATGTCAAACTGATCGGCTTACGATTATTAGAAGCGGTGGATCTTGAGGAAGCTGATCTGAGTTGGGACATCACCGAAACCTACCAAGCAGCCGCGCGTAAGGTTATCAAAGGAGAGGCACAAGCCGCTTTTTTCTTGGCAGAGATTTTTCATAGCTTTTCACGCTTAACCAAAACCCAATTGTCCGTCCTTATCGAAAGCGATCTGGCTGATATCAGCCATGTGCTGCTCATCAAAGAAGGGTTTCCTGATACACAGATTTTTATCGAGGCCATTCTCAATTTGCATAACGATGATGATGGCAAAGAGGCCCTGGCTGAGCTTGGTATGCCTGAAGGGTTTGAGGCCATGAGTGAAGAAGATGGCGAATTTATGATCGACTTGATGCAAACCTTGCTTGACTAGCCACTCATTGATAAATTTTTTCTACGTTGAATCATAGTCTATTGTACTCATACCAGCCAAAGCGGTCACAGTGGCTATGATTGAGAGGATGCTATTAATTATGTCTGATGTCGATCTGATCAAAGAAAATGAGAAGGAAATACACCGAGTATTTCGTTTGTACTCGCGTAAAGTATTTTTGGCACCCAACAACCGTCATTTTCATGAACAACGTATCAATGCTGCTCTACTCCTGACCGAAAAAGAACCACTACAAGGGGCGGTTGCTGATTTTTTTTATGGTTGCTGGTATGACATTCCCTATGATGTAAATAACCTTTTTACCCGTATCAAAGATCGTTTGTATCCGCACGTACAGCAAGGGTTTCGCGATTGTATTGATAAAAAAAGATATATTCAACGCAATAGCATGCTAGCGACCCGCTGGAGTGTTTTGGTCTCGCCTTCGCTCAATGACCAAAAACAGCGATTGCGTATCAGTAGTGATGATGCCAAAGAGATATCCAAAGACATCACAAGCGAGCTGATGCAAGCGCGAGACAACAAAGACTGGGGCACGATAGAACAAATCGAAAATGAATTTTTTGCCCATTGTATCGCGCGCCATGACCGCCTTGCTTTCTCTTTGGTTTGGTTTCGTTTGGGAAAAAGCGACTGGCAATTTGATGAGCGCTGGAACCACTGTCAGCAGCATCTTGATCAAACCGTTCAACCCTAATTCATTTGTTATCTCACACTTTTATCCCAATGGTAGCCACTATGTCTTCTTATTTAAATGCTGATAAAACCTATCTGACTCTGACACCAGCGGGTATTTTTGAGGCATTTTCACAAAGTGAACCCACTGATGAGCAGCTGTCATTACAAAACCTGCTGTCTTCTCCCCAGACCTTGCTTGCCGCAGATTGGCTTGCGCGCTATTCAGATACGTGGTTACAGCGCTTTATAGAACAAGGTTTGATTGAAAAACTATCCCTTCTCTTACCTGCTCCTAATCTGCCACTGGATCAATTTTTGCCTTATGTGGTTGCCAGCTTATCAGGTAAACGTCGTGCCGCCATTGGCTCTGACGAAGGATTTTGTTTGGCACGCATTGGTTATAGTCAAGAAGAAGCGGACATGCTAAGTGTGGCAGCCGCTGATTTTTCAGGCTTTATGCTCCGGCAAAAGCAGCGCGGATGGGCAGTAGAAAGCCAAGCCATCTCGTTTTTTCAGCAAGTCGATTTACTCATTCCTGAAACCAGCTTTGTGTTTTTATGGATTGATGGTGCAGGCTACGTACTTATTATTGATGGTGAGCCTTTGACTAATAGTCGTGCTTTTGTAGAATTGGTATGGGCACTAAAGACATCTGGCTTAAGGTTTATTAACTAACTCTGTTATATGATTTAGGCGTTGGCTCTGGCTATTCTATCGTTTAGCTCTCTCTTTTATCCCTTATGAATGCCTCCAGTCATTAAATAGACGCATTTCTTTCCTTTAGAATATTGTCGATTTTATTCAAAAAGAGTACAGTCATTCTGGGCCAAATTTTCCGTAGTAATAAGAATGCGCTGAAAATTAACAAAAACTTAGCAAAGGTTAAGTCATACTGTATTCACTATTTAAATCCATTTTTCCTTCTATCAAAAATTTCAAACGCTCAAACCATATCCTTACCGACTACATCCTTACCAACTACCCTCATCGAAAGTGGCAACTTTTGCCAAACCTTGCATTCTTGCTTATTTTTTAGGACAGTTTATGACTTCGCTGACCACTGTGCGCGTGCGTTATCAAACGATTGAAATTGGCAACACCGACATTCACATTTGTACGTTGCGTGACAATCAACAATTTAGCGATCCTGATGATGAAGCATTGAATTTAGGTATCTGCTCTGCCTCTTGGCCGATGTTTGGGGTGATATGGCCATCTAGCTTGGTACTTGCCAATCATATGCTCAATTATGACATTGCGGGCAAACGAATATTGGAGGTGGGCTGCGGCATGGCATTATCCAGCTTGCTGCTCAATCACCGACATGCCGATATCACAGCGACTGATTATCATCCAACGGTAGAATATTTCCTCGATCGCAACACCACGCTGAATAATAATAAAGAAATCAATTTTGAGCGCTTAGATTGGGCAGAGGACAATAGTCATCTTGGGAAATTCGATATCATTATCGGTAGCGATTTACTGTATGAAGACCAACATATCGATATTTTGGCCGAATTTATCGAGCGTCATGCGCTGCCAACTTGTGAAGTCATCGTTGTTGACCCTGGTCGTGGCCGCAAAAACAAACTGACTCATAAAATGACCGAGTTTGGTTTTAGCAATCGTCACGTCCGCCCAGAAAATACAACTTATCTTGAGATGCCGTTTAAAGGGCATATTTTGACGTTTTTGCGCGATAACGCAGGTTAAATAGCGTACAAGCTGTCAGCAAGCAGAATCAAGAGCTGACCGTGTTTTGCCATTGTTGCCGAGTTATCTTGTACAGTACATGCTCAGCAAGTCGATGATTCACAGCCAGCGCAGGATGATAAAAATTGTCCTGCATCTTTGTCATACCAATACGCTGCATAATGAGTTGTGAACGTTTATTAATGACAGCGGTAAACGAGACAACCTCATCAAGTACCAGCTCGGTAAAAGCAAAATCTAACGCTGCACGCGCGGCTTCAGTCGCATAGCCTTGTCCCCAGTAGTCTTTGCGAAGTCGCCAAGCGATTTCGACAGCAGGCGCAAATGACATATCTGCATGTGTCTCGTTTAAACCGACAAAGCCGATAAAAGCATCCTGTTTTTCTACGTCGTTTTTTAAACCAACCGCCCACAACCCCCAACCTTTGTCTTCAACCAGTTGCTGGCATTTTTTGGCAATCGTATCGCTCACCGTGCTTGATAACAACTTGGGAAAGTATTTCATCACCTCAGGATCGGCATTTATTTCCGCAAATATCGCAAAATCACTTGCTTGCCACTGTCTAAGGCATAAACGGTCTGTTTCTATCACATGTGGCATGTTTGTCTCTTAAGATTGATACTATTTTGATTCAGTCAAGCCAGCCTTTTTGCTGGGCATAAGCCAGCTGCTCGGGCGTATCGATATCATAGCTGAGCTGGATATTGGTTACGGTACTGATTTGACTCGCCGGCAGCGCTCTGATGAATTGGCGCAGCCCTTTGTCACCCGTCAATGCTGATTGCCATTGTTTAAGCAGACCCTCATCAATAACTAATGGCAATCCAGCGATAGTTTTTGCTGATGAATTGACTAAAGCATCATCATCTAAGTACCTTTTGTCCGTATGCGCCCAGCTATGATAACCGCTCGCCACCACAGGCTGTTTACCAGCCAGCAGTGCCGCTAGATGCAATTCATCAAGTCGTATCTGATCGATACCCATGATTAATACTCGCTCAACCGGCACGTTTACGTCACCTAACGCCTCAATGCCCAAATACAAACTGTGTGCCATTCCCGTCTCGGGCTGTGGATTTACAACCATTCGAATAATAGGATATTGTATAGCCAAGTCAGCAACAGCATCCGTTATCGCTTGATGATGATCAGGAATAATCACGATAATGTCTTGCGGCTGCGTGGTCACTACCAGTTTGAGCATAACACGAATAAGCGCTTCGCCCTCTTTACTCAGCAGTTGCTTTACTTGACCTAAACGCTGACTAAGCCCGCTTGCCAATATAATAACGGCATGATTGGATGTCAGTGAATGATCAAGCATTTGCAAACGCAGAAGAAGCAATTTCAGATTTTGAAAATTCGGCAGGTGGCGATTGCTCATGCATCACTGCATTGATCTGTGCCAAAATCCCAAGTGCCAACGCTTCAGGTCCATCACCGCCTAATTTATAACCGATCGGATAATGTATCTTACGAATACCATTGACCAAAGTTTGAGGATCAGCCTTAGTGGCGCTAATCTCGTTAATTAGACGCTCGGTGCGATAGCTCGGCCCCAACTGCCCTAAATACTGATACTGCTCAGGATGCTCTAACAACACATCCAAACGTGCACGGTCTTGACTCAGGCTGTGCGACATCAAAGCAACGGCAGCATTACGACTCAATTTAAGTAGTTTATCCGTATTTTCTAATGGCAAATGCATCACAACATCTGCCTGAGAAAATCGCGCACGCGTCGCGTATTGTGCGCGGCTGTCTACAACTGTCACATGCCAATCTTGCAGTTTTGCCATCGTGACTAGTGGTATCACATCGTTACCTGCTCCGCAAACGAGCAAACGGATTTGTGGCTGCAATCGCTGTATGAGCCACTCTGTTGATACGTCTGCATCTTTCAAAACGACGTACTCAGTGTTTTTATTAGATATCTCATATTCCGCTAATGCGTCAATCATGTTGGCAAGTGTGCTTGACACAGTAGGTTCCGTGAGAGATGACGCTTGCTCAGGCATAATAACGCCTAACTGTCCTGATTCACTGACTTCATTCAGGATAATGCGCATACCAATTTGCAAATCAGGCATGTGCTGTCCACTGTCAGAACGAATCAAAGTAGCAATGGTGACAGGCTCTTGAGTACGGCGAACTTGAGTAATCGTTTCTAACAATGGTTTTGCACTTGCTAAACGCTCGAACAACACATGAACCCGACCATTACAGCCTAGACCAAAATTCATCTCATCCAGCTCGTTGATGTCATCTTCCCAATCATTAGATGTGTTATCGCCCAAAAACTCATCGTTCGCTACGTGAGCGCTTTGCTCTGTTTCTTTTGCTTCTCCATTGTCTGTGTACTCAATGTCTTCGCCTGTTTGATAGACTTGGACGTTGGCACCATGACGCGTGAGCCAAAATGCCCGTTTGATAATATGTGGCTCCAAACAACCACCACTGATCATCCCAACGGAACGCCCATCCTCACAGATCAGCATCATCGCACCAGCACGGCGATATGCCGATCCTTCGGTGTGGACAACCGTCGCCAATACAGCATCGACATTTTGCTGCTGAGCCTCGCCTGCCAGCTTAAGAATGTCAGCAATTTGATTCATAATGCCTCTTTTTTGACCTATTTTAGTTATAAAAACCCGCCAATAAAGCGGGTTTTTGTTTAAACGTATAAAAAATTACTCTGGCATCTCATAAAGTAACTTATCAAGCGTAATCGGAAATTCATATACCCTAACGCCAACTGCATTGTAGACAGCATTGGCAATCGCGGCAGCCGCACCTGAAATGGCTGTCTCACCGATACCCTTAATGTGCATTGGATTGGTATATGGATCATCTTCTTCCACTAAGATGACGTCCAATTGTGGTACATCCGCATTGACTGGCACGTGATACTCAGCGAGATCGTGATTACACAGGCGACCATCGCGCTTATCATGAATGACCTCTTCCATCAAGGCTGAACCAATACCGAACACCATGCCGCCATAACATTGTGACGTGGCCGTATTGTGGTTAAGGATACGACCTGCTGCAAAGGCTCCTGTCATACGCTTAACCCGGATCTCACCTGTGACCTTATGTACGGCAACTTCTGCAAAGTTAGCACCAAAAGAAGCTTGGCGATGACTTTTGCCATTTTTGCCCGGTTTGATTTGGCCTTTTGCGCTCAGCTTTTGCTCATCATAGTCAGCGATCACTTCTGCTAAAGCATAAGATTTCGGGCCGTCAAAATCGTATTTGCTAGTATCTGACTTTGGTAGCGCAAGCCCAGTCTTTTCAGAGATTTTGTCTTTGAGACTTTCTGCTTGTCCTTTGACTGTCTCAATCGCGGTATCTGTCTTGCTCGGATTATGCGTACCGACTTGCTTGATATAACCGTTACCAAGCTGAATCGTATCTGCATAAAGGCCAACTTTTGCGGCTATCATGTCACGTAGCTGCTCACAGGCAAGATAAATACTACTACCAGAACTTGCTGCACCGAAGCTACCACCCGAACCAGACGCTGGTGGCAGCTCACTATCACCCAGCTTCATCTCAATATGGTCGATGGGCAAGCCTAGTAAATCGGCTGCCACTTGCGAAAACACGGTATAAGAACCCGTACCGATATCAGTCATATCTGTCTCAATCACAGCCTTCACGCCGAGCTCTTTTGACTTATCTACTTGTAGCGTTGCTCGCGCTTCTGATTGCTGTAGCGAGTTGCCGCGAGAGGATGCGGCCATACCAGTACCTATCCACCAATCACCCTCCAACTGACTGGCAGGCTTAGCATTACGCTCGCTCCAGCCAAATCTCTCAGCGCCTTGTTCCATACAGGCAATCAGTTGACGCGTCGAAAACGGAATATCTTGACTGGGGTCTTTTTCAGGCTCATTACGGCGGCGTAGCTCAATTGGGTCAATATCCAACTGCGTAGCAAGCTCATCCATGGCGCACTCAAGCGCAATCATACCTACGGCTTCACCAGGCGCACGCATAGAGCCAGAAAGCAGTTGGTTCATATCAACTTGTTGATAATTTACTTGGCGGTTTTCGCCGCGGTACAAATAATGGGTCGATAAAGCAGAAGGCTCAAAGAACCCTTCATCAGGTAAGTTGCTACTGATAGAATCATGAATCAACGTGTTAATCACCCCTTGCTCATCACAACCAATGGCAATACGCTGACGGGTGTTTGAACGCTTGACCGTTGCTTCCATGACTTGCGGACGAGTCATACAAACCAATACTGGACGATCCAACTCTTTAGCGGCAATAGCAGCAGCAATAGATTCAGGGGCAATGCCTAATTTGCTACCAAAACCGCCACCAACGTAATGAGCAATCATTTGTACCTGATCTTTATTGAGATCTAAAGCATCCATGATTTGCTGCTTACATGATGCAATCATCTGATTCGACGTATAAAGAATCAGTTTGTCCTCTTCCCAATACGCCAAGGTCGCGTGCGGCTCCATCGCAGCACTGGTTTGGTTGGGGGTATGATAAAAACGCTCAATGGTCACGGGCGAATCTGCCAAACCTTGCTCTGGGTCGCCGTTCACTGCATTCTTGTCTGATCCTTCTTTTTCATTTACTTCATGAGCATTGGATAACTCTTTAGCAAAATCCAAAGCTGCTTGTTCAGTCTCATCTTTGTAAGTCACACGAACTGCTTGAGCGCCTTCTGTGGCGGCTTCAAACGTCTCAGCGACCACAACGGCAATGGGCTGACCATGATAAAAAATCTCGCTAGCGCCTTGAGTGGGGGCTTTGGTTGCTGTCCCTTGCTGCGGATTACGCAAAAAATGCTTAGGGTCGGTGACCACTTTAATAATACCTGGGATATCATCTAAAGCACTGCTATCGATACTTTCGACGTGCCCTTTAGCGATTTTAGCACCTACCAAAACACCATAAGCTTGATTGTCACGATAAATTTCTGCCGAATAAGGCGCTTGACCGCTCACTTTTAATGGGCCATCAACACGGTTGATCGCTTTGCCCACCAGATTATTTGTTGTATTAGTAAACGAAGAGTCAACCGGCTCATTCATCGTCATTTTTTTAGTAGGTTCTGATGGAAGTACTGAGTCTAATAATGACATGATTATGCTCCTTCGCCAGCTAACGCACGCTGAATGACTTGCTTTAATAAACGACGTGTCAGTGGTATTTTAAAATCGTTTTGCCCATTGCCTTTTGCGCCTTGCAATAGCAAGTCGGCGGCCTGCTTGATCACCTCATCATTACCATCTGTATCTACTAACAAGGCTTCAACAGCTTCGTTGCGCCATGGTTCGGTACCAATGCCACCAAAGGCCAAACGTACAGTGGTTAAATGAACATCATCACCAACCTCTATGACAGCAGCACATGATACTAGCGCAAATGCATAGGAGGCACGGTCACGTACTTTGTCATAAGTATGCATACCTTTGATAGGCGCTGGTAGTACGACATGCGTGATAAGCTCGCCACTCTCTAAGACATTTTCAATATGCGGTGTGTCTTTTGGTAGACAGTAAAACTCGCTAACAGGAATAATACGCGTGCTGCCATCTGCCTTGACCGTCTCAATCTTTGCATCGAGCAGACGCATAGCAACTGCCATGTCAGATGGGTGCTGAGCGATACAAGCGTCGCTAGTACCTAAGATAGCAAGGGCACGGTTCTCGCCGTTGATAGCTGGACAACCTGTGCCGGGTTCACGCTTATTGCATGGGCTGTCTGTCTGATAAAAATAATAGCAACGCGTGCGCTGCAAGAAGTTACCGCCTGTGGTTGCCTTATTACGCAATTGCCCTGTAGCTCCGGCCAAAATAGCTCGTGACAATACAGGATAATTGGCAATCACATCAGGATGACCTGCCAAATCACTATTGGTAACCAGCGTACCGATGCGCAATCCACCTTCGTCTGTGGTTTCTACTTGCTTTAACGTTAGGCGTGTTACATCTACAAGTTTGGTAGGCGTTTCAATCTCAAGCTTCATTAAGTCTAATAAGTTGGTGCCGCCCGCGATAAAAGAGGCATCTTTGGGACTCGCTGACATAGCAGCTTGCTCGGGTGCATCTGCACGGCTATATTCAAAGCGTCTCATGAGCGCCCTCCTTGTGTGTTGGCTGCTTGCTGACGGTTTGAGGCATTACCAAGCTGAGTCTGGCTCGGTGGCGGCGACCAGATACCTGTAACCTGTGATCCATTCTTTGCATTGGCTATAGAAACGTCTGTGTCCGACTTTTCTGAAAATTGGCTTTCAAGCACTTGCGAGATGGCTTTAATAATATTGGGGTAGGCAGAACAGCGACAAATATTGCCACTCATACGCTCTGCAATCTCTTGTACGAGCAGCCCATCAGGATCTTTTAAGTCGGCTGTCACATAGCTTGGCCAATTTTGCTTGACCTCTTCTATCAAGGCCGTTGCCGAACAAATCTGTCCTGGTGTGCAGTAGCCACACTGAAAGGCATCATTATCAGCAAAGGCTTGCTGCAATGCTGACAACGATTCAGGCATACCGATACCTTCAATCGTTGTAATCTCATCACCTTCATGCATTACTGCAAGGGTCAGGCAAGAATTGACTCGCTGCCCATTGATGAGCATTGTGCAGGCACCACACTGACCGTGGTCACAGCCTTTTTTTGGTCCAGTAATTTGTAAATGTTGACGACAGACATCGAGCAATGTCGTTCGTGTGTCGAGATTATCGAATTGATAATCCCGCTTATTTATTGTTAGTGTTAAGGTAGTCATGCTGGCTTCTCGCTGGCAGGTAAACATAAAAGAATGGCTATAAACGCGTTTCACAACCGTATTAATGAATTTATTATGACTGAACAAACGAGTTATTTTGTTCTGACTTTGTAGTCATTAGAGTGTAGTTTTTAATCCAAAGTCGTCTTAAGATACCAATATCTTCGTTTTTTTCGTCTTACTGTGCATCATTTAATTTACGATATATAGTCACCAAAAACGCGCTGACTCTTAGCAGGTCAATGCAATGACCACCTACATTATCGCTATACCGCTATGCTCGTTACCAAAGTTACAGTAGGTAACTGAAGTCGTCACTTAGCCTACATTGCAATCGCTTTAATATTCTCCTAGCATGGCTTAAAGCTTTATATCATTTAAGGCATTAAACAATAGCTATCCAAAATAAAAAACGAATCCTGCGAGGCACTATGAAACCGTCAGAAAAACCCTTACGCATAGACATCGTCTCTGATGTTGTATGTCCTTGGTGCGTCATTGGCTATCGCCAGCTGGCAGAAGCCCTAAAACAAACGAACACCACTCATAGCATTCACTGGCATCCGTTTGAGTTAAATTCGAGTATGCCAGTCGAGGGACAAAACCTACGTGAGCACATTATTGAAAAGTATGGCTCTACCAAAGAAGAGTCTGATGCCAGCCGCGAGAGAATGACAGAAGCTGGAAGAGAAGTTGGATTTGAGTTTAATTTCAATGACGACACGCGTATGCACAATACCTTTAATCTGCATCAGCTTTTACATTTCGCTGATCAACAAGGATCTATGCACGAGTTAAAACAGGCACTGTTTGAGGCGCATTTTACCAACAATAGAAATATCTCCGACATCAACGTGCTTGCTGACATTGCAGCAGAGACAGGGCTTGATCGTAGTGAGGCACTGGCGGTGTTAGAAGGTCAGTTTTTTGCTAAAGAAGTGCGAACAGAGGAGCAGCATTGGCAACAGCAAGGTATTCAAAGTGTGCCAGCGATTATCTTTAATGAGCGTCATCTGGTTAGCGGTGCCCAAGGCGTCGATAACTACATAAGTATTTTAGAGCAATTGGCCACTATGTCTGACTGATACATTGTTTAAAATAAAAAGGATTGTTTATGTCTTCGAATCACCGTCCAAATGTTCTTGTATTCGATGTTAATGAGACACTGCTTGACATCACTACACTGACCCCTTTATTCACTCGTCTTTTTGATGATCAGGCTATTTTTAGAGAGTGGTTTGCACAACTGGTGCTGTATTCACAAACCATAACCTTGTCTGGTCTGTATACACCTTTTGGTGACATTGGTGTCGGCGCATTACGCATGATTGCCGATATTTATCAGATAACACTGACAGAAAACGATATTGCTGAGTTAAAAGAGCGTATGGGTAATATGCCTGCCCATGCTGATGCGATACCAGCCCTCACTCGCTTGCGGGAAGCTGGATTTCGATTGGTTACTTTGACCAACTCTCCGAGCAGTGCGTCACCCACGCCACTAGAAAAAGCAGGGTTGAGCGATTTTTTTGAGCATCATTTTAGTGTTGAGGCGGTCAGTAAGTTCAAGCCTGCACCTGAAACCTATCAATTGGTCGCCGATACACTGGCAGTGGACATATCCGATTTGTGTCTGGTCGCCTGTCATCTCTGGGATACCATCGGCGCGCAAGCAGCAGGTTGTCATTCTGCTTTTGTTACAAGACCACATAATGCGATGCTTCCAGCGCCCAATGTGCCAGAGCCTAACTTTGTGGCGTCAGACTTGATAACGCTAACTGACAAAATTATTAATGCAAAGCATGATTAATTGGTCTACTTATTTGATTGTTATAGTCAATCCACTATAAAGTAAATACAGCGCTACTGAGATAAATTTTTCGCAGCCTCTGTCTGCGAAGGCACAGTAAGCAAGGAAAATTTGTTCCAGTAGCGCGTGCCAACCAACGTATTTATATTATATAGGACTGGCTCTTTACCTTAGCTCAGCAACTTTATAACTTTTAAGAAACAGTCATTCAAAATATCTTTCAAAAAAATCTCTTTCAAAAAAAATGCTACCCCAGTATTAGGGTAGCATTTTTAATTTATGGTCTGATACGTCGGCTACATTTTACTCTGCAAAATGCACCACAGAACGAATGCTTTCGCCTTTGTGCATCAAGTCAAACGCTTCATTGATGCCCTCTAATGGCATAGTGTGCGTAATAAAATCTTGAAGTGGGATTTCACCTGCCAAATAACGCTCAACATAGCCTGGTAATTCTGAACGGCCTTTTACGCCGCCAAATGCTGACCCTCTCCAAACGCGACCAGTCACCAGTTGGAATGGACGAGTAGAGATTTCTTGCCCCGCACCTGCCACACCGATGATGATGGACTCGCCCCACCCTTTATGGCAGCACTCAAGTGCTGAGCGCATGACGTCGACGTTGCCAATACACTCAAATGAATAATCAACACCGCCATCGGTTAACTCAACAATGACTTCTTGGATTGGCTTGTCGTAGTCTTTTGGGTTGATGCAGTCCGTTGCGCCCAATTTTTTGGCCAACTCAAACTTGCTTTCATTGATGTCAATGGCAATGATACGGCTGGCTTTTGCCATCTCAGCACCAATGATGGCTGACAATCCAATACCGCCAAGTCCGAAGATAGCTACTGTCGCGCCCTCTTCGACTTTGGCCGTATTCATGACCGCGCCCATGCCGGTAGTCACACCGCAACCAAGCAAGCAAACCTCTTCTAACGGGGCTTCTTTGTTAACTTTGGCCAAAGAAATCTCTGGTAAAACGGTATATTCAGAAAAAGTTGAGCAGCCCATATAATGATAAATTGGTTCACCATCTTTATAAAAACGCGTGGTGCCGTCTGGCATCAAGCCTTTACCTTGGGTTTCGCGCACTGCAGAGCATAGATTGGTCTTACCTGATCGGCACATTTTACAAACGCCGCATTCTGCCGTGTACAAAGGAATGACATGGTCGCCAACTTGAACGCTGGTCACACCTTCGCCGATTTGCTCAACAATACCGCCGCCTTCGTGACCTAAGATTGCTGGAAAAACACCTTCTGGATCTTCACCAGACAAGGTGAACGCATCCGTATGGCAAACGCCACTTGCCACGATTTTGACCAACACTTCGCCTTTTTTGGGTAGCATGACATCCACTTCTTCGATAGACAGTGGTTCGTTCGGGCCCCACGCAATGGCGGCTTTAGATTTGATAAATTTATCTGACATATACATATTCTCTTTTTTAATGGATTGTTTTTATGGGGAATAGTCGATTCACTTTAAGGGCGACTGGAATGAATGTTGCGCCGCCTCTAGATTAGCAGCAAGCAGGTAACATTTATACCAGTCGCCTGTGACTATCATCGCTTTTAACTATCAATGTATCGATTTTATGTTTAAATGACCATTCCGCTAGCTTATCTTGCTCACCCAGTGTAGGCAAGCGGCGAGGCAATGGGTTTGTTCTCTTTGCCATGATAAAGACCATTATAGTTTTTTCTGTAACGATAACAATATGCTATATTTGCAAATATCTTTTACACACAGGTAATAATCATGCGCTGGGATGGTATTAGCGAATTTGTTTATGTTGCAGAGTATGAAAGCTTTACGCGCGCTGCAAAAGAGCTTGGCATATCCACCGCACAAGTCAGTCGACAAATCAGTGCTTTGGAGAAGCGACTGAATATCAAACTCCTGTATCGCACGACGCGTAAGGTTTCTCTCTCAGAAGAAGGCCGTGTGTTTTATCAGCATTGCCGCGGTGTACTCGATGGTTTAGATGCGGCGGAGCAAGCGGTCAGTAATTTGCAATCAAAGCCGCAAGGTCGGATCAAACTGACGGCTCCTGTGACTTATGGCGAACAACAAATAGTCCCGCTACTCAATGACTTTATGGTGCAGTATCCTGATATCGAAGTGACGGCTTTTTTGAGCAATCAAAAAATAGACTTGGTTGAGGGCGGTTATGATCTGGCCATTCGGATTGGCAAATTAAGCGATTCGATGATGATGGCAAAAAAACTCAGTCGTCGCACCAACTTTGTCTGTGCAACCCCTGCTTATCTTAGCCAACATGGTATGCCGCGTGCGTTAAAGGATCTTGGTCAGCATAATTGTCTCTTGGGTACACGCGACCATTGGCATTTTGTTCAAAAAGGTCAAGAAAAAAATCTACAGGTAACAGGAACCGTGCAATACAACAGCGGTCATGGCTTGGTTGATGCAGCGTTAAAAAGTTTAGGCATTGTCCAACTGCCTGATTATTATGTACAAAAATACTTAGCATCAGGCGAGCTCGTTAGTATATTGGACAGCTATAGAGAACCTGAAGAAAGTATTTGGGCCATTTATCCGCACAACCGTCACTTATCGCCAAAAATCAGGCTGCTCGTGGATTATCTAGCAGCACATTTGGCTTAAAATGCCATTAAGTTGCATTACTATTTAATTCTATTTTTAGCTTCTTCGCACATTCAATAATTTTTCTTCTATCGGCAGGTTGTGCGCCGTACTCGATTGCAGTTTCTCGCATTTGTACCGTCACATCATAGTGAGGATAGCTGGCGTTACGATGAAACAGGCGCTTGTCCACGTCAATCAATGCCGCAAACTCATGCAATTCTTGTAAGGTATCGGCCAACATATGACACCATTTATGGCCCCTAAATTCTATACAGACAAAGTCCACATATATCGCCATGACTTACCCCTCTTATCTTTCAAACCGTTAAAGCAATTCTCGCACGTTCTTTTTTAACTGCGCCAGTATGTGTTTGTATTCAGCATGACTATGATCTAATGTACTCAATCGTCCATAGCGCAGCTGTCGATAATCTTGCTTGATAGACGTAATTTTTGCTTGTAGCGTGTCTAAATCCGCTCTATTTATCGGCTGATGATGGTGATCAGTATCAGTCTGCGTATGTACCTGATGCTGTTGACCATCCATCGTTGCTGTCACACGATCAAGCCAAGAAAGCGGCGCTTCATCGTCTGCTCGCGCCAGCAACTTATCGCGTTTACTCAAACGCTTTGAGAGCTGAGCCAGTGGCTTGTCTGCTGGATGCCAGCGTTTACGGCGGCGCTGCCAAATCAGCAATACCAAGACAGCCATCACAACAACAGCACTGGTTGCCAACCAAACAATCTGCCCTATGACTGAGCGAATATTAAACCATTTCAATAGCGAATCGGCCTGCTTATCTTGGTCATAACCAACCACATCTTTCTGCCAGTAGTAACTGGCCTGATCGGATAAGCGCCGCAAGGCTTGTAGCATCTGATACTGCTGATAACTGATTTGAGCGCCAGCGCCATCACCAAACATTGCCGCGCCTCGTGACTCTGTTATCGCATTCATCCCCTGCTCTACGCGTTCAGGCGCGACAAAGCTTGTTGGATCAACCCTTACCCAACCTTGGCCTTCAAGCCAAACCTCTGTCCAAGCGTGGGCATCTTTTTGTCTTACTTCCCAGACATTACCACCGCGGCTCAGCTCGCCACCTTGATATCCAGCCACGACCCGCGCTGGAATCCCTGCGGCTCGCAACATAAAAGTAAAGCTTGAGGAATAATGCTCACAAAACCCCGCTTTGGTGTCGAATAAAAACTCATCAATGCGATCATCATTCAATCGCGGCGGTGATAGCGTATAGCGAAATTCGGTTTGATTGATCCAGCGCTCGATAGCATTCATATAACGAATAGGATCTGACCCAGACTGTGCAAGTAACTCCTTGGCCAATGCCCGCGCTTTGGGGTTACCCTCAGCTGGCAATGCAAGATTGAGTTGCCGCAGCTCATCAGTCAAAATAGGATCGATCTGCATTGGCGTGAACTGTAATGCCTCATAACGCAGCTGCTGAGTAACGGGCTCATCTTTTCGTAAGGTAAAGTTTGATGTCACACTGACGTCTTGCCGCTGAGTAAAGGGATAATCAAGCCCAAATAGCCAGTTTTGCTGAGTAGGCTCTAAAACTACCGTATAATTTGTAGGTGACTGTTTTGCTGCATCAGGCACCGTGGCAAAGGCATTTTCAATCCAAGTCGGCATCTGCGGTGACGCTCGCCATTGTCTTTGTTGCGAGCTTGGCCGCCAAGTAATACCATCAAAATCACTAAACACCAATCCTCGCCAATACAGCTCCTGCTGCGGTGGACGATTATCCGCAAATTCTACTCGAAAAGCCAATTCAGTGGATTGTCCCAAATTGGCAAAATCACCCGGCGACATGCTGTCGGACACGCCAGTGGTCGCCTGTCCACTTGATAGCTGCACTGACCATAAAGGTGGCAGCCGAGGAAAAAACAAAAACAGCACAACCAATAGCGGCAATGCCCCAATACCCAAAACGCCGAGCGTACGCAGACGACCGTCACCGCGAGCATTGCCATCATCATTGAGCGCAATAAATGCCAATAACACGACAATCACGCCAATGACCACTTCTAGCGTCGTTACCAACCCTTGATCCATCAAAAACAGCGCAGCAAGCACAAACAAGGATAGATTTAATAATACATACGCATCACGGCGCTTATATAACTCCCACAGCTTACTAACGAGGCACAGCACCAAAAACGCCACCCCCATATCCAGTCCAAATGCGGTATTGTAAGTCAGCCACAACCCTGCCAATCCCAGCAAGAAACCCAGCATTTGCATGCCTTGATACACCCGCTTTAGATGCCGTCTCTCTTTAAATCGCGCCTTTATGTTTGGCAACTGAGCACAAATACTGACGACGGCAAAGCCTATCAACCACAATGGCAAGTGAGCGGCATGAGGCAACACCACGATGACTTGAGCCAGTAATACCCAATAATAGGCTGGCAACGCCAATAATTTGCGGTACCATCTATCACTATTGACAAGATTATCCTGAGTATCAATGTGCCGACCTACGGCCAAATACTCAAAACTGGCAGCGTTTGCGCTATCGGTAGACGAGTGAACCACGGAGCGCTTAGCTAAGCGTTGAGAATCCGTCATGGTGCTTTCGCCAATCTGAGTAAGCACGTTTGCGCAAAGTTGTCGCCTTCACCAAGCGGGGTTGCCGAGGGCGCATCATGTGGTAAGCGCATTCTAAATGGCACGCCCAATTGACCCAGTGCCATCGCGCCATAGGCCAGCTGTGAAAGTTTTTGTTCATGGTGTGCGGCCGGCATATCCATATAGTTCAAGGTTTGCTCATGACCGACAGGATCAGAAAAGTGCTTAGTAAACATACCTTGACCGCGCGCAACATGCCCCCAAGACACACGCGCAAGCGACTCCCCTTCTCGATAGTTATCGAGACGCTCAAACTCATCTTGACCTTGTCGATATTGACCACCTGTTGGCAAATCTTCTAGACTTGCTTCTGAATAGTACGTTTGCCAATCAAATACTTCTGGCTTCGGATACACCCAAGCGGTGCGGGCAAAATACACATAAGACCATGCGCGCATGATACCTAAAGGATATACCGTTTTGATGGTTAATCGTGGCAGTTCAAGCACGCCGCGAAAATTTGTCTGAACAGGCAGGCGAATTGTTTGCTCGCCTTGAAGCTGAGTGACCAGTACAGAACGCTGACCCTCATGGTTGTTTTGGCTTTTTTTGTCCGTAGATTTTATGGTTTTTTTATCGGATTGCTCAAAGCTAAATAAGAGCTGCCGCCTTGGTTGCCTACTATTACTACGTAGTTGCAATGTGACCCAAGCAGGCGTACCTGCTTCTGTCATCGTCACTCCTAGTAGAACCACTTTTAATCCTGAGATGTGCGCAAACGTCACATGAAAGCTAATCAACCAAATGCTCACAAGATAAAAACACAGTCCTAGTACCAAATTGTTGCCATAGTTGATACCAGCAATGAAAGTGATGATTAATAAGACCGCAAACAACAACCCTTCACGGCTAAAGAAAATATAGATATTACGTAAATTGAGTGTTGCGCTATCACTTTTGGGTGCCCGCGCGTCAAACCAACGGCGTAATATCGACGTGATAGGAGCCGTTAAGGCTTTTGGCAAAAGGCGCATAGTTGCCCTATCCTCACCATAGAATTAAAAGAATTACGAGCATTCAGCAAACATTTTGAATAGTCATTTTTTCTGAATAGTTTTTTAGGCAATAACAGGCACTTCTGCCAAGATACGTTGAGCGATAGTCAGCGGTGCTTGTCCCCCGCCTGTTACATGTGCCGGTATAAAACGCTGACCTAAACGATGATCAGTGACTGCGGCAAACACCGCTTGGATGTCTTCAGGTGTTATCTCCATATGACCAGAGACATATGCATGGGCTTGAGCCGCACGCTGTAACGACAATACCCCACGTGGTGAGAGACCGTGATACTCTTGGCTTGCTCGGGTTTTTGCCACCAAACGCTGTAGATAGTCCAAGACCACATCAGCAACATAGACTTGTTTGACCCCTTGCTGAGCCAATATCACAGTCTCTGTATCAAGCATAGCATCCAAATCTTTTAACAGCTCACGGCGGTCCTGACCTTTTAACAGCTCACGCTCCGCTGTAGGAGAAGGATACCCTAGTGATAAGCACAATAAGAACCGATCAAGCTGCGACTCTGGCAAAGGGTACACGCCCGCTTGCTGTAAGGGGTTTTGCGTTGCAATCACAAAAAAGGGTTGCGGTAAGCGATAAGTTTGCCCGTCTTGCGTGACTTGTCGCTCTTCCATCGCTTCTAACAGCGCGCTTTGTGTTTTAGGGCTAGAGCGATTGATTTCATCAGCAAGTAACAGTTGCGTAAAAATAGGCCCTGGTCGAAACTCAAATTTTAGTTTGCTTTGATCGTAGATACTCATCCCTAAAATATCGGCTGGCAACATATCGTTGGTGAACTGAACTCGACTAAAACTCAATCCCAGCAGTTGTGCCAACCCTTGTGCCAGAGTCGTCTTTCCCATACCTGGCAAGTCTTGCAGTAATATGTGCCCACCTGCCAATATGCCACTGAGCGCTAATTTGACTGCTTGCGGCTTATCCAGCACAATTTGGTTTAACTGTATCATCATCTGTGCAATTTTCTGCTGATTGTGAAGATAGTCGGTCGCTGAATCGGTCATAGTAATGTATTGGCTCATTTTTATGGGGATAGTATGGTAGATCAGGAGTTGTTTTTATTGTTTTCTACTACTGGTGCTGCGGCACGAAGCGTTGATAAATATGCGATCAAATCAGTACGCTCTTTGATATCTGGCATAGGATCTGAGAGCATTTTTGAATTTGGCATCACTTTTTGGGCATCGGCAATATAGGGATCTAGCGTTTCTGCATTCCATACCCAACCGGACTGCGCCAACCCTTCACTGTAAGTATAATCTTTTAACTGAGCAGCTGGTGCACCGTATATATTCATCAACTGCGGGCCTTTTTTGTTGAGACCTGCATTGAGCTGATGACATTGGCCACAAGCTTCTTTATAGATGGTAGCCCCTTTACGTGCATCACCTTTGGTATACACAGGTAATGTGACAGGGGCGCGGTGGTCAGGTGGTGTATGGTCGCACGCAGTCAGTAATAAAATGGCAGAAAAAAGACCACTGATGTAACATTTACTAGAGATAGGCATTTTTAACAATCTTTGGTTGAAGGGTGTCAGCTACGATAAATACTATCGGCTACAACGTAGGAGTAAATATAAATAGTATCAAGTCAATCATAGTCGCCTATAAACACATAGCGTTGTCTATAGGCATTCATATCAATAGAAAATGCTCATAGCGTCACGATAATCTAGACCATAAGCACATAAAAACACCGTTAACTCGCAAGCTTAATCGTGGTGCTCGGCTCTTCTAAATAATAACCTTGTAGATAGCGCGCACCCACACTCCATGCAACGGACATCGTTGCTGCATCTTCAATATAAGGCATGAGTACATCAACCTTGACCTCATTGGTACGACCAATAAGAGATTTGACCGCTTCTAAGTTTTCCGCCGACTCAATACCTTCTACATAGTTATGAGCCAAACGTACCATATCAGGCTGCACAAAGCTGACAATTTCTACCGACTTAGCAGAAGAACCAAAATTATTGATGCCAATCTGACAACCAACTTGATTTAGAGCGATGAACTGATTTTTTGCTAAGGTCAAATGGTCTGAGATATCGTTTTCACCAAACTGTATGGTCAGCATACCAGAAGCACCTCCTACTGCTTTTATAAGTTGACTCACAATATCCGGTAACTTCTTATCGATTAAAGATGCACTAGTCAATTGTATAAGCAATCTGGCTTGAGAACTGACTTTGCGAATATCATTGATTTTTTTGCAAGCATTGATCAATACCCAGCGATCTATTTTTTCGAGCAATTTGTGTGACTTGGCAACGGCCATGAATTGGTCAGGGGTCAATACTGTATTGTCTGCATCTGCTAATGGCAGACGTAGGTATACTTCAAAAAAGTCACTGCGATCATGATTGATGTCATATATTGGCTGGAACGACAGCTCAAAGCGGTTGTTGGCAATGGCATCAATCAATGACTCAGCTAGGGCATGATCGTCACTATTGGCATGCTCGCTTGGATCGTACAGATGATACGTACCACCATGATTGGAAGTTTCTATCATGATTTGACTAATTGCATGTATCGCACGTTCTAGTAAGATAGTAGGCTCTGCAGTATTTCTTTCTATCTTGGTAATACCAATACTGACGGTGGTACTGATCGTACGCTTATCTACTTCAATCAGCATATCGCCAATTCGAGAACCGATATTTTCTGCCAGAGCTTCTAACTCTGACGTTGTTTTATTCTCTACCAATATAGTAAAAGCGGTATCGCTAAAACGACTCACATATCCATCTGATACCATCTCATCCAATGTATAAGCCACCTGTTTGACGGTCGCATCGATACCTTGCAATCCCAAACTGCTACTAATTTTACCGACATTATCCAGCTGAACATACAATAACGCTGCGGTCAGTAACCCTTGCTGTGCCTGCTGGTATACGATTTCTATTTGCTCTTCAAAACCACGGCGGTTATCAATCCCAGTCAAACTGTCCTGACGTTCAGCTGCTGCTAAACGCTTAGCCACTTCTGCACTATTATTGTGGTTTTGTTGGATAATAACCTGAGTCACAGGCTCGCCTTCTAAAGTCGCTGCCGCCAGCTGCAACTTTGCTTCAAAGGTGCTACCATCTGTACGTACACTTTCAAACTTAAACTCTACTTCTTGCCGACTGCCTTTATCAAATTGACGTAAAAATTGCTTAAAACCTTTAACGTTATCGCCGCCTGCAATCAGATCAATAATGGGCACACCGATGGCCTCACTCATTGAATTAAAGCCAAAAAGCTGAAGATAAGGGTCGTTAGCGAAAATATGAACCCCTTGGTCGATATAAGCAACCGCACTTTTAGAATTTTTGATCAATACATTGGCGCGCTGCTCCGCTTCAGAGATGACATGCCGTAAATTTTTGAGTTCGCGGCGACTGCGCAAATTATCGTGCTGCAAACAAATAGACATCACCACTGCCATTTCTTGATCAGCTCGCAGCGCTTTCACCATGATGCCACTGATAACGCTAGGCAAACCTTGCTCGTTATTGGCTGTCGCTGACACCTCTTCGGTCAGTAGGCAAATCATGGGCAGATCTACGCCTTGCTCTTGGATGATGCCTACCGCATCCGTAAAGCTCATATCATAAGCTTTACCGAATACCAAAGTGTCCCAAGGCTGCCGTAACGCCTTCAAAAACTCCTCTTTGTCATCCAAAAATCCCAAATTTACGGTATCATAATACCCCTCTAGTAAACTTACGAGACGTTCAGCATAAAGCTGGTCATCATCGATGACTAATAGATTTAAGATGGATTGAGTTCGCATAAAGAAGCCTTTTGAATCTTGTGATGTTATTTTCATATCGGACGTTAGATACCATACACCTTTTCCAAAAATACAATCATATAGAGCGTACTATCAAGAATGGGCTTAGCGGCTTTTATGATTCTGATATTCTTTTTGATTTAAAATGTCAGGCTCAGGAGCCAAAGGTATCACATAGATTAGGGTAACCATCATCGTCATTATAGACAATAATCTAATGGGTTGCAGGTTAACTTACCCGCTTCATTGTTTAGTCAGACTATTTAAACAAAAATATAAGTAATAATTTTTACACATGTCTGCGTCTCTATTTTTATGATAAAACAAGCCAATTATATTTTTACTATCTCATACTGGCTAAATTCATCCGTGAATAATACTCTTTTTTCCAAACGCAAAGGCGTTTGTTTATTGTTGATACGCATCGTTACTCTGTCATTCGGCTGGAAATAAGCGGTTGGCACTATTAGTGTACCTGCCGTTTGCAGCTGCTCATCCCCACCAAGGATAAATGCTGGTACAAAATGTTGACTGCGTGTTTCTCTGCCTTCCAAACGTATGCCGCAAGCAACGACTGCATGTCCAAGCACCTGCCACTCAACTTCTAGGTTTTTGTCCTCAGGATTCAACCAGCGTGCCACGCCTATTGACCAATCAGTTGACGCACTTATATCAGAACGACAAATTAAAAAAAGACTCATAGTAGATACTAATAGCGGTGCTGTCATCGTCCACTTAGGGTCAACAATGCCTAGATCAACGCCTTCTCGATTGGGCAACTTTTTAAGCTGGGCAATGCCACTATCTGTCACTATCTCGCCATAGTTTGATATGGTGTCTTTATTTGATATAGCTTCTTTATTCGTCGCCTGCGAATGATCTGCTGGGGATACCAATTGCAATCTGCGAAATAAAGACGTGTCACTATTACTTAAAATCTCGTGAATGACGGTTTCATCGCCACCCCGCTTATGCTTGCCTGTCTCATAGCGAGGGCGCTGCTCCTCTGGCAAATCATTCACAGCAATCAGATTGGCAAAACTTTGTGAACCACTAACGCGATAATGAATATTATTGAAGCCTGTGATTAGTACAGCCTCTTTTTTGATAACATATTTGGTCGCTGGTGTGAGCGGTGTTTGCAAATATCGATACCTCATTGTCATCGATAGTTTATTTAACAAATAGCATTCAGCGCCTTCACTACCCTCTACAATCAAAGCTTGCACGCGTGCTTCAAAATACGCGAGCAATGGTCCAAGCTCTATAAACAAGCAATGATGGTGATCTTCATAAGGATTGATATCAGAGTTGGCCGTTAAATAGGCAGGCGGCTTATCACTATGTAAATCAACGAATACCCGTGTCTCAGTTTTTGGCTCTATCGTTGCAACAATATATTTGCCCCATTCAGGCAATAAGCGTTGGACAAGCAAAACAGTCTGGCGTTGCATGGCACGCATATTTAACAAACTGTGCAGACAAATTTGACAATACAATTGATGTATATTACTGGTGCGCAAACTGCCTGTAGTCTCAATATGATTGACAGTCAACACGTGATGTTGATGAGCAAGAGCATATAACCGATTAATTTTGTACCACAAATAAGGTGATGGTTTTTGATAACAGATCACCTCTTCGCCCAGTAATTTTTGGTACATTAACAACGTCTGATAAATAGCTATAGCAAGCAATACCGATGAATCATTATTCACCTTAAAATAGCGTTTCCAGACTCTGCTAGAAGGAGGCTTCTTCCGGTTTTGTAGCAATGCTTGCTTATCATGTATCACTCTGTCATAAGCCATAATAATGAGATAATATAATGACTTTACCTGAGCCATATGAGACAACTGCACGTCATTTAGCGCGCCAATCTCATAAATATAGTGTTGTCTTAGCGTGGCAATGAGTTGATCTGAAGCATCTATCACTTGCGCTAATAGTTTGAGACGTTGCTGCTCCTTGATATTGACCTCACGTAATACGGTGAGTATCTTTCCTAGTTGTTCTGCTTGCTGTATAGGCGTTTGAGAAGGCAAAGTTGCCAACAGTTTGAGCAAATAGTGCTCTTGACCATTGGCCGATTGACTCATAGAAGGTGGCTGCGCTTGAGAAATGGACTTTTTAGAAGACAGATATTCTTGAAACGTTGATAAAGTTATCATCGGTATTCCTAAGAACTAGGGTATGGCCTCATTTTTTCCATAAAATAAGACAGATTTTAATCGAACCTCAATAGGATCGCAGACAGTATCTGCGTATCATCCAATACCTAACACTATTTTACTTGTCACAAACCGAGCTGGTTTTGGCTGGATAAAATGAGCGTCTATATCTGATCACCCCTAAATATCCTACGTTAAAACCATCAAAAACACCTGCCAGCCAACCTTTATAAATCACATATAAAACTGATAATTAAAATAGAAAATGCATTCAAAAACAATGACTCTCCTACGCTACCACAATCATTATTTTTTTATACGTTTTTTAATAAACTACCGTGTTTATATTACGATCTATTGTAAATATCGATTGGCACCTTAAAGCGTCTATTTGGTAGCTCTCTGACCAACTTTGGTACAAGATAACCTGGTAGCACTGCTAGCAGCGACCAATAAAGCTCAACTGCCGTCTGCTCGTCACTATCAAAGTGAGCCGCGCCAGCAACTTTGTCTAGTACATGCAGATAATAAGGCAAAACACCTGCGGAAAACAAACGTTGACTTAATTTTTTTTGTACCTCGATGCTATCATTAATTCCTGCTAATAAGACCGCTTGGTTTAATAAAGTAATTCCTGCGCTACGAGCGCGTTGCAACTGCTCCGAGGTAAATGCATCAATTTCATTGGCATGGTTACAATGAATCACCATCACAATATGGCAGCGACTTTGGGACAACCTTTCTAATAATGCTTCATCTAGGCGGGCTGGAATCACCAACGGTAAGCGAGTATGTAGCCGAATGGTGGTCAATTGCGGTATGGACTCTAGCGTATCTAACCAAGCGAATAAACGCCTGTTTGTGACGTTTAATGGATCCCCACCACTCAAAATTACCTCATTAATGTCAGGATGTGCCGTGATATAGTTGACGATGTTTTCTTTTGCATCCGCTGTGGGCATATTGGCACTATAGTCAAAATGTTGGCGGAAGCAATAACGACAATGAATCGCACAAGCACCCGTAATGGTCAATAACACCCTTGACTGGTATTTATGTAGCATACCTTTGACTGGGTTTTGCGTATTTTCACTTAGTGGGTCAGCCACATAGCCTGTTACGTTTATTTGCTCCTGCTTATTTGGCAATACTTGTTTTAATAAAGGATCATTGCGATCACCAACTTTCATTTTTGCCACAAAATCACGCGGCACGCGCAGCTCAAAATGCTTAGGCATATAGACATCTGCACGTAATGATTCGAGCTTTAAGAGATGTAATAGCTCGTCGATGGACGTAATGGCTTCGGATAATTGCGTTTGCCAGTTTTTTTGTGTGATTAAATGGTTTATCATGACAGCCTACTATCTGTGCCTAAAAGGCGGTATTATACGCCCTTAAGGTGTACCCTATCAAAGTATACCCGTTACCCTTTAAGCACTTGGCGTAACAGCAGCTTTTTGTACAGTAAGCGCTACTTATTATCATATTTACAACCCCTAGGAGTCTCTTGTGGCAAGTTTTTCTACTAATGAATTTAAAGCTGGTCTAAAAGTTATGCTCGATGGCAATCCGTGCGCCATTCTTGAAAACGAGTTTGTCAAACCTGGTAAAGGTCAAGCCTTTAACCGCGTCAAGTTGCGTAATCTTCGTAGTGGTAAAGTGTTGGAGCAAACGTTCAAATCAGGTGACAGCTTAGAAGCCGCTGATGTGATGGATACGGAAATGAACTATCTATATAACGATGGTGAGTTTTGGCACTTCATGCACCCTGAAAGCTTTGAGCAAATCCAAGCGGATAAAAGTGCCATTGGTGATGCCCCACAATGGCTAAAAGAGAACAGTAATGCATTATGTACCATTACTTTGTTCAATGGCGCGCCTTTGTCAGTCACCCCGCCTAACTTTGTTGAGCTACAAATCACTGAAACCGATCCTGGTGTACGCGGTGATACCTCAGGCGGCGGCGGTAAACCTGCTAAGCTAGAGACGGGTGCTGTGGTACGTGTACCATTATTTGTGCAGCAAGGTGAAGTGGTACGTGTTGATACCCGTACTGGTGACTACCAAACTCGTGTCAACTAAGTATTTATAGAGCCCAGCGTCTATCAAGCTTAATATCTACAAAAGAATAGATAGCGGTCAAAACATTGTTTCAAGAGCATCGTTTTGAGAGCATTGTCTCAAAACCATTGATTTCTATAAGACAGTCACTATTTATTTTTCCATAAAAAAGCTGAGCCCCTTATAAAGTGGTTCAGCTTTTTTGTATTTGCAATGATCATCACTGCAGTGTTTATAAATACTCTATAGCAGCCAACAGAATCATCTTATGATATACGTTTGCAGCTCTCATCATTAGCTAATGTTAAAACATTATTCTTCTTCGTCTTCATCTAGCTGCTTTTGGATAAGCCAATACTGGACCAATGCATTGAGCTGTTCTTGTTTAAAAGGTTTGGTACAGTAATCTTGCATACCAACCTTTAAGTACTTTTCGCGTTCACCATCCATCGCATTGGCAGTCAAAGCAATGATAGGCGGCAGTGACTTAGGATCATACAGCTCATGCAGTTTGATGGTGGCCTGTACACCATCCAAGATAGGCATATGATGATCCATCAAAATCACATCATAACGGTTAGGGAATAAAGCAAACATATCAATAGCTTGCTGTCCATCCGTGACATGTGTGACCATATGCCCACTATTGGTCAAGGCTTTTTTGGCGATAATGGCATTCACTGTATCATCCTCTACCAATAAGATATGACCAGCTCGTTCATGACTGGGCTCAATCAAGGTAAAGTCGTTTGACGCTTGCCACGTCTCGTACTGGTTTGCACTTATGATAGTCAAAGGCAGCAAGACACTAAATGTAGTCCCCACACCAACTTCACTATCTACCTCGATGTAACCACCCATTAAGCCGACTAAAGACTTACAGACAGAGAGTCCAAGACCAGTTCCACCATAAAGACGATGTGTGAACTTATTTGCTTGATCATAGGCATCAAATATTGCTTCTAACGAATCTGCTTTGATCCCAACACCCGTATCTTTTACTTCAATACACAGTGTCATGACATCGTCGGAGTCCGTGTTTGTATCTATGTCTTCATCATTGCAGTTTGACAAATGCTTAACATCGATACTCACGCGCCCACCTTCACGCGTAAACTTAATTGCGTTATTGACAAGATTCGCCAAGATTTGTTTCAGACGAACAGGGTCTCCCTTTATATAAGGCGATAACGACTCGGTGTAATGATAATCTAACACCAATCCGCGTTGACGTGCTTTGATCGCAAAGAGACTGACAACTTCATTGCATAAAGCTGATAAATTGATGGGAATAGAATCAATGGTCATTTTTCCAGACTCTACCTTTGATAAGTCTAGGATGCCATTAATAATGGACATCAAGTGTTCATTAGACACTTTGATATTATTGATATATTCCTGCTGTTCACTGCTAAGATCCGTGTCCCCTAGCATTTCCACCATACCGATAATACCGTTCATCGGTGTACGGATTTCATGGCTCATATTGGCCAAAAAGTCTGATTTCATCTCATTGGCACGTTTGGCATCACGCTGCTTGTCCTGTAGTTGCAAGGCATCTGCAGCTATCATTGCAAATTGAGCCAATATCTTTGCCTGTTGTTCGTCAAAGCTATAATTAGGCTTCGTATCCATTACGCATAAAGAACCTAAACGATAGGTAATATTATCTTCATGCAAAATAATGGGCGCGCCAGCATAAAATCGTAAATAAGGCGTTTCTGTCACCAATGGATTTTGGCTAAAACGACTGTCTTGAGCCAAATCTGGCACAATAAAGACTTCATCAGACAGCATCGTATAGTTACAAATAGATATCTCACGTGGTGTCCGGCAAATACCCCCAAGTCCATGAGCTGATTTTAGATACTGCGTCTCCTCATCCATGAAGGCAATAGTAATGATAGGCATATCAAAAAACAGCCCTGCAAGATCAACAAGGCGTCTAAATGCTGGCTCATCATTATCATTGAGCACTTGGTATTTTTTCAGCTTATTGATACGCTCTGCCTCATCTACCGCCACTGGGTAACTGTGTCTAGGTGAGTTAAGTATAGACAAGATAGACTCCCTTAAATAATATCAGACACCCGATTTTATGTTTGCCTGTGCTATCAGCAATTGTAATGCTTCGCTTACCATTATCATCGCTACCACCGATGTGACAACCACTGCTGAGCCATAACCACCGCAGTGCAGTCCACCTGTCTGACAGCTCTTATCCACGCGAGGGGGCTCTGTAGAATAAACACATTTGATACCGAATTTTTCTTTTAGCGTACTGTTGATACCTTTTTCGTGACGTAGCTTGTTACGTAGTTTGGCCAGTAATGGATCTTGATAACTCTCGCGTAGATCACTGACTCTAATTTGACTTGGGTCAATTTTACCACCTGCTCCACCTGCACAAACCAGCTTGAGCTTATTAAAACGGCAATGAAGGGCAATGGCCAATTTAGCATTCATATCGTCTACACAGTCTAACACCACAATAGGCTTACCCTGAGCAGCAGCTGTTTTTGCGTCTTGACGGCTTGGCAATAGCGTTTCTACATTATCTACTGTCAAGAAGTCATCTATTAAATTTAAGGTCACTTTAGGATTGATCTCGCGCATACGTGATGCCATCGCTGCAATTTTACTTTGGCCAAAGGTACTGTCCAATGCTGGTAGCTGCCGATTAACGTTTGAGGCGACCAATACGTCCAAATCAATTAGAGTAATAGTACCTACTGCCGTTCGAGCCAAGGCTTCTGCTGCCCAAGTACCGACCCCTCCTACACCAATAATATAAACATGGGAGGCTGCAAATGTATCAACTGACGACTGTCCATAAAGCGTTTTTGTGCCCTGAAAACGACGCTCATATTGATCACTGTTGGCTTCACCAACTTCTTCTATAACGGCATTCTCAGTGGCAACAGGCACTGTCAGTAATGGCTCAAATTGTCGTGTTTCACTCATACCAATTATATACTCTCTTATGTTAACGCAGTTATTCTTTACAATTACTTTAACGATTAACGACAACCATTAATAGTACTATCACTCATTTTGGATAATTCCATGTCATTTGTAAAGCTGCACAACTGTTATACCATAACTGCTTAGCAAGCACATCAGATGAAATATCGAGTAACTCACTTAAGCTTTTTAGTACCCATGGTAGGTTACTCGGTACATTTCTATCTTGAATAGGTGCACTACTGTCTTTTTGCTGTAAGCCTTGCTCAAGTGTTGATGAGTCTTTTATCGTTGTCCGGCACATAACAGGTATCATATCTGGACAATCTGTCTCAATCACCAAACACTCAATACCATACTCTTGAACAGCAGCTTGAATTGCTGAGCGCAATTTTTTGGCGTTAGGATTGGTTACCTGTCCCGTCACACCAAGTTTAAAGCCCAGTTTTACAAATGCTTTTGCTTCTTGTACACCGCCACTAAAACTATGGGCGATGCCACCAAATTTATGGGCGTTATAATCATGCGCTTTTAATATCGCCAATGCTTCTGCGTGTGCCTTACGAATGTGCAACATCACTGGTAACTGATGTGCTACTGCGATATCCAATTGCGCTTTAAAAAACCGCTCCTGCTTGGCGAACACCTCTGGCACCTTCATGGCCGCGGTAAACGTATCTAACCCAATCTCCCCAATCGCTATGGGTCGATCTTTAGCAATCATTTTTGCCATATCTTCGAGGTGGGCATCGCTATGCTGCTCAATATAAAAAGGATGCAAGCCCAAAGCAATATAAATATTGGTACTTGCCTCATCTTGACTAACGTCTTGTTGCATAGAGTGCGGTGATAGCGTTTTGATCTGCTCTTTATTATTCGATTGATTACTATAGCGTTGTCTGGTCTTGTACATACGTTCAAAATGCTGATACAAGTAGCCGACCAATATCAAATGCTGGACGCCATTCTTATAAGCTTTTTGTGTGAGCAGCGCCCTATCCTCATCAAACACTGGTGCATCAAAATGTGTATGAGTATCAATTAGTGGATAGAGACTAGATTCATTCATTTTAGACATAGTAGAAAAACCTACAAGAGTCATTCATAGACTCCAAATTTTTATTTTTTAATCGAATACTTCATTATTTATTATCTTTTAGAAACATTAAATAGAAAACTATCTATAAATAATTATTTTATTATCAATAAAATATATTTTTACAAACAAAAACAAATGGCTACCTATTTTTAGCAGTATATCGCAATTATTTAATCGTGTTCGGCAGTTTTTTTATCGTTTTTCTTTTTGGTAAGTTCAATAGAAGGCTTTATACTGGCTTTCTGACTACTACGTCTTGGGATAATTAATAATGCTGTGGCAGCGCCCGCTAACACAACCCATTTTTTGACATTTTTGATTTTCATTACCATGACCTTTATATGCCCATAATAGTCTGTAAATTTTATCTACAACGATTTACACCAAGTATTTAAATGAAATTGTATTTAAATACTATTTAGTATACTAAGATATAAGAATCGCTATGTTTTTCTATGTTATGAATACGCAAGCTAATGTACGGAATATTATGAGTTAAATAAGCCGTACATTTGAGAGATAAAATTAAGACATTGTCATTTTATATACGCGTTATGAAAAACCGTATGGTGCATGCTTATCGATTTAGAGGATAGGTTGTTATACCAGTGCTTGGCGCATCTACTTTGGTAAAACCCTGAGGTGCTGCCCGTGGTGTTTGATCTCGCTTAGGAACAAGGGGGTTCAGTGGCATTAGTTCGTAATCTGCACTGACATCACCATTCCACCCTTCTGTACCACTCAACGGTAATTGTTTGATAGTACCGTTCTTGTCAATGACTAGCTGTAGTACACGCATCTGATTGAACTTGCGTTCTGTAACGCTAGCGACTGCGCCGCCATCACGAAGGATGGTTGGCTGTAAAAATATGATCAAATTGCTTTTTTGAGTGGAATCATTGTCAGAGCGAAATAATCGACCAATGACTGGTACATTACCCAAACCCGGTACTTTTTGTTGACGCGTGGTGGTGTTATCGCGCATAAGTCCCCCTAGCGCAATGGTCTGTTGATCATCGGCTAAGATGGTCGTATTGATAAGGCTTTTATTGGTAATTAAGCCGCTAGCATTGCCTGTGCTGCCTGGTACAACTGATGACACTTCTTGTGAGACTTCCAACCGTACCGTGCCATTATCCCCAATATGGGGAATAACGTTCAGATTAATACCAATGTCTTGGCGATCGATGGTCTGGAAGGGGTTATTTGAGTTATTGCCGCTGGTAGTGAAAGAACCTGTCACAAACGGCACGTTTTGACCAACTAGAATACTGGCCTTTTCATTATCTAATGTCAGAATAGACGGCATAGACAGCAGATTTGCACTGGTAGAGGAATCAAGCGCTTGCAAGATAGCCCCATAAAACTGGGTATTTCCTCGACTGTCTTTGCTACTATCGCCAATACCAATCAGAGCACCTGCTATCGAACCTGCTGCTGCACTGATACTGGCTGATCCACCACCAGATAAAGCGGCAGCGGCAAGCGAAGCGGCACTTGCGCCCACATTGTTAAAGTTAACCACACCATAGCCACTATTGGCGTTGCCAAGTGCCCACTGTACCCCAAGCTGGGTCGCATCATCACCAGACACTTCTACGATAGCGGCTTGAATTAAGACTTGCGCACGGCGATTGTCTAGCTGATTAACGGCGTCTTCGATTTCAAACATAAGCTCAGGTGCGGCATTGACGATGACCGCATTTTGAGTTTCATCCGCGATGATACTAAAGGGTCGACCACCCACATCCGAACCACTGCCTCCACTTGAACTTGGGCTAGCAGCGATTGAACTGGCGGCACTGGTATTGATACCACCCGTCTCGCCAGTTAATGCAGCGCCTGTACTAGGCGTATCATTCAATGATGCTGATTCTAATGAAGAAGTTGCCCCAGCGCTATTGATGGATTGATTAGCAAGTAACCCACGTAGCATTTCTGCAATATGAGACGCACTGGCATACTTTAATCGAAAAACACGCAAACCACTCAAACGCCTTGATGGCGTGGTATCCAACTGATTGACCATTTCTTGTACTTTGGCAATCATCTCAGGACTGCCCTTAACCAACAGTCGGTCACTCGACGCATCAGCAATAACCTTAAGCTGGTTGCTACTGCCTTGTGCTTGCCCACCGCCGGTTGTCATCACTAGCGAGCTGATTAAGTCCATCATGCGTTCGGCATCGACATGGCGTAACGGTATCACGTGCAAACTGTCATTGACGTTGCTGTCTAAATCGCGAATAAGCGCTGTTAATTGGTTGAGACTGTCAGCACGATCAGACAAGACCAAAGCATTGACTCCCGGTACAGCAGCCGCATGGGCAGATTGTGGCATTAATGGTCGAATAACACCCAGCACTTCTGCTGCTTGGGTGTTGGTCAAATAAATAACGCGCGTTGCTAGCGTCTCGCCGACACTATTACCACGCAAATCCACGGCCACGCCAGATTGTTTGGCAACATTGTCTGGCACCAATTTGATGGTCGTACCCGAATCAATTGCCGCTACCCCATTGACTTGCATCACACTCAAAAACAGCTGATAAATCTCATCACGTGATAAGGCTTTGTTAGAGATCACTGTCACATTACCATTGATACGGGGATCAAGAACAAAGTTCTGGTCAGTGATGGTCGCGACTTCATTGATAAAAGCTTTGATATCAGCATCTTGTAAGTTGACCTTCCAGCTTTCAGCACTTGCAAGACCAGTACTAGCAGCCCATAGTGGCACTGCAATGCAAAGTGGACGACACAGGCGCATCAAACGCTGTAATACATGGTGCAAAGGCGTGACTGAAAAATTACGAGAACTTACCATATTCATGTTTACCCAAAATGATGTCGCTTAGGATGTACTAACCTTATTGTGTGCTAAAAGTGATCCATTAGCAGGTGGCTTACAATAGCACTAATCAAAGTCTTGTTTCTTTTAAATAGGATACTTAATATCATAGCATTTCTCTAAAACTGCTGACGAATCGTAATCACTTGCTCACCGCGGCGCACTTCTATTTGCGCCTCGCCCGATTGCTGTATCTGTTGGAGCACACCAGCATCCTGTGCAGGATTGTTACCCACACTCTGACCATTGACCGTCAATACCTGATCGCCCGGCTCAAGGCCTAGACGATTACGCAGTTTAGCAGGCATCGCTGCCGTCACTTGATAGCTCTCACCAGATGCCATGACACCCATTCTGCTCAGATAACTGGCAGGATTATCCTGTAATGCCGTAACGGCTTCTTCTATCGCAGATTGCGGACTGGTTGTCTCACCCGTTTCGGGGGCTTCAGGCGTCATATTTTCCGTAGACTGAGGCGTGGTAGGCAGCATGTTATTATTTGGCAAACGCTGATTGCTAATGCCGCCTGCTATCATATCGCTTTGGTCTAATGGCATGGCTTCTGGCATCTGAATGACGGTTTGTTTTTCATTTGCATCGGCAATGACAATCTCATTCCAGTCGACTGCAATTAAAGTATAGCCACTGTCTTTTAAGCGATCGCCAATGCGATAGTTTTTTACTTCACCGTTAACATCCAGCATGGCTGAAGATAGGCTCTCCGGTATGGCCAGTAATACGCCTTTCAGACCAATATTGGGTGGTGGCTGTACGGCAGCAGCAATGGGATCAGGCTCAGCGAAAATAGCGAATACACTACCAGAATCAGTGTTGGCACTAGACGTGTTTTGCAAAGTCGCTAACGGCAATGAAGGCGCTAATGGTGGCGCTAATAATAACCACAATAATCGCGCGGCTGTCCAGCACAACCAAGCGATGGTCAATAATAGCAACCAACCTGAGAAGCGATTGAGCATTTTAATAACAGGCTTGAAGTTCGCAGACACATTCATCATTTATGGCATCCCCAGTCCAGCCGATAGTGGCTGACGTACGCTGACGACTGGTGTATCTTGCGGTGCTTGTCCCTTATACTCAGGCATATTTTCTAATAGACGCTGGGTCAAGCTGACATCTAACATCATATCGCCATCAACATATAAGTCACCCAAACGCTTATCTTGGTTGTTGAGCAAATTGATATGCAGCAGGTTCTGATTGTTTTTCTGCTCGGCACTCAGCTCAGCTCGCATCACTGGCATGGTAATATAAAAAATCTTACCGCCGCTCGGATAGCCAACTTCACCACCAACCCACGTCAACTGACCGTCCGCTTGAGTAAATCCAGCTGGCGCCTTATTAGACTCATTGTCTGTTGCACTTGAGCCAGACTGACGTTGCAATGATACGTTGTTGACTTGAATGGGTGTATTGGGCAGCTGCCAATCAACCACACTGGCTAGCGTTTCAGGGGCAATTTTACCGCTCATATTATCAACTTGCCACGAGTTGACCCCTACTTTTACTTGTCCGTTTAAGCGGGTTTGGTCTGCTTGAATATCAACCTCAGCACCTAACTTGCCCAATAATAGATGCCACGGCTGCCATGACCATTTTGCCGTCCCTGTGAGTGGTATCGCTGACACAGGTATTTGCCAAATAACTGAGCCTTGCCATAAGTTACCAGACACGTGCTGCACATAAGGCGTATCAGGCGCGTACTTCTCTAGTAGCCACGATGCTGGCATCTGCAAGATAGCAAATAGTGCAAACAATATAATCCCAACCAGCCACCATAACTTGCGAGGACGCTTATGAGACGATGCAGAAACTTGGGGCACAGTGGCATAACTCTTCTATGAGACGAAAACGTCATTATCATAACAAACAATGGCATACAGATGACAGAAAAAAAGCCAGTATCTTTTTTGCCAAAATACTGGCTAAAAAGATACTGGCTTCGTCTATTATAAACGCTATCACTGCGTACAATAAAACTTACTGGTTACACCTAAGCTGTGTCCATTGATTTTATAGATAAGGTAGCCTATGACTACCTAAGTGATGGCATCAATATTATCTATTACACTGCAAAATCTTCAAGATCACGACCTGCCGTTAATGCTTCAACCAACCAAGTTGGCTTACGACCACGTCCTGTCCAAGTCTCTTCATTGTTATCTGCGTTACGATATTTGATACTGCGCTTTTTCTCTAGCTTTTCGCCCGCTTTCAAAATCTCTTCGATAGTCGCATTGCTGTCTTCTGAAATTTTCTCGAACTGCATATAAGCATCATACAAACGCTGATGTTGCTTTTTGGCAATAAGTTGCTGAGCGTTTTCTGTGATGGCGCGTAGCTCATCTACATTTAGGTTGTCCAAGTCGATTACGTTATTCTTGCTCATAATAAATCCAACTGTAAAATGAAATAAAGATCAACTTAATAGATATATTAATCGCTATTAAGCACTGATAAATAATTATTCATTCATCTCTAAAAGAATGAATAAACCACTAAAATATTAAATATATAAAATTATTAATTATCATTTTTATGATGGTCGTCAATATAAACAAAAACTTATCATAAATCAATAGCGCACTATTATGACCACATAACAAAAAAATTAAAAAGCAAACATAAGTAAATAAAATAATTTTTATAAATCAGTGTTTGGCAAGCATAATTTTTCTCTAATTTTAAATAGTTTATTTATGATAAAATAAACATAAATCTATAAAAAATCTCTAGCTGACTTAAGAGATTTAATCCTTATATTTAACTATAAAGTACTTTTATCTATTTTTGGCGATCACTAGATCCATTAGAAGTACTATAGAGCTGAGATTGAAATAGCCCCAATACTATTGCTCAATTCGCTTTATAAAACTGGTCATACCAAGCGATAGATCGCCATGACTTTTACGTTGTATCTCTTGTGCCAAAATCAACAGTTGTGAGTTATTGACACATTGCTCTAGCAAGAGTAAATAGCCCCAAGCCTCTGCCGCAGATGCATTTCTTTCTATATAAACTGCCAAATCTGACTTTATGTTTTCATATCTTGCCGCAGATAACTTAGTTTTAAAAATATTGCCAATTGCTTTCATTCTTTTGGGAGATTTATTATTGAAAGCACGATCAACAGCTGACTCAATACTGATATCAGAGGACTGGTTTATTGGTTGGGTTTGAGTATTTATCGAGGTACTGTTGGCACTGACGATCTCAATATACTCAAGCTCTAAAAGCAATTCGAGTAACGATGTTATGCCGCCAAAACTTGCAAACATCTTGCTCTGGTTTAGTGCATAAAGATAGCTTTGATAATCTCTTTTACCATCAATCATGATGAGTAATGTTCTTGCTTCTCGTGGTAATATACCCAGACCTTGAGACTTTACTTCATCTCTTCCTAAATCCGTTTTCACAAACACATCACTACTATTCATGCTTTATCCCTGCCAATAACGATAAAGAGAGTATCGCTTTATCGTAAACCTCTCACCCAATAAATTTTACGTTTTAGCACTAAATGGTAAAACAGTAGGTTTTCATTACCCCTAAAAAACACTTTTATAAAAATATTTATCTTTATATTTTCTAATCTCTTCATTTACAAGGATTATATCAACCACTTTTAATAAACTACTAGCATTAATTGAAACCAATGGAATAGACGGTTGATATAGCGTATGAAAGGTACTTTTTATAAATTTCAAGACAAAATTTATTAAAAAATACCAATGCAATATTTGTCATTTTTCTTATATAAATACTTATTATCTTTTAGTGATATTAAATAATCTGTAAATATGTATGAACATATACTTATAAGAGAAAACGGTTATCTAGATCAAATTAAACAAATGTTCTATAAATTATTAATTCTAAAGAAATATATAAACTTATTTCTCTCTATATTATTCCTATATAAATTTTATTAATTACTTAAAATCAAATATTTTCATATTATTTATCATTAGGCATTAAAAAACTCTGCAATAGCAGAGTCTTTTTTTTCTAAGCAAGTCGTATTAAAAAAAATAGCTCAAAGATATTACTATCAATGAGCTACAGAATTATAAATACAACATCTTGTCATTGTATAAATCAAAAGGGGATGTCATCGTCTACAGGACCATCCGGCATGGCAGTAGGCTTCGACTGTGCGGGACGTTGTTGAGTCGGTTGGTTAAACTGGTTTTGCTGAGCAGGCGCATTTTGGTTATTAAAGCTATTCTGGCCACCTTGGCTCGCCCCAACTGCTTGATTATAGCCGCCTTGCTGATTATTGGCTTGTTGACCAAAGTTATTTTGATTACTTTGGCCGCCTTGATTGCCATAACCACCTTGCCCTTGGTTCTGACCACCAAAATTACTGCTGTCTTGACCGCCACTCTGACCATCTAACATTTGCATTTGCTCAGCACGAATCTCTGTAATATAACGATCTTGACCATTTGGATCTTGATATTTACGAGTACGCAAACTGCCTTCGATATAGACTTTACTACCTTTACGCAAATACTGTGCAGCGATTTCGCCCAGACGATTAAATAGTGAGATACGATGCCATTCTGTCGCTTCTCTTTTTTCGCCGCTTTGCTTGTCTGTCCATTGCTCTGACGTCGCAACCGAAATATTGGTTACGCTACCGCCATTACTAAATTGACGTGCCTCAGGATCTGCTCCAAGGTTACCGATGATGATAACTTTATTAACTCCGCGCATGATACCGTCCTTTTATTTATGAATAATTTACTCAAATATTATTTAATAGAACCCGTAAATTCTATCAATGATATGACGTTACTTTAACCAATTTTTGTTCAAATATCTACAGACCATCAGCTGGAGACGACAATGTATGTCGCTTAGATATGTATATCATTATATTTAAAGGCTAAAAAATGAGAGTGCCACTATTTTGCCATTTTAAGCGATTAATGAACACCATCAACCTTTATCATTTCTAAGTAAAATCCTAATTATTACGTTATTTTGTGTCAGGATCTTTGCGGTGCATGCTTAGAGTCACACTGCCCAACTCTACCCCAAATTTTTTCATCACTGAGCGATTGAGCATGACACCGTCATTGATAAGATACATCCAATCGTCAAAATCGACTTGGTAGGTTTTGTCCTCAACAGGCAAAGCCAATACGTAATTCCAATGCAAGGTATTACCGACTACTTCTCCTGTTGCTTCGCCGATGACATCTCCTGCTGTCCCAACCCAGACGCCATTACTTTGCTCAGTCAATCGCCATATACGCTGCGATTTTGACCCGTCCGCCCACGAGAATTTTTCATCCAAAACGATGACGTTATCTCCTTCGTGAGTCGCATTGATATCGACATAAAACCGTTTTTTGACCTCACCATTACGACCTTGAAACATTCCCCAACCATCAATTTTCCCTGAGAAAAACTCATGCATATCGAGCGTCGGCGTAGTGTTCTGATAGGCTTGAATATTTTGCGTGGCGCAGCCAGAAATCAATAACGTAGCTGATAGCCCACAACCTACTACAATCTTGGTCATTGTGCGAGTGACATTTTTTTTGCCAATCACGTTTTTATTAACCATGTTTCTACCAACCATCGTGCCACTAGAAAGCCTTTTAAACTTACTCATATTAATTCCTTTTAGATAAAGATAAGTATTTAGTGTTTACTGATTGATAATGGCTATCTGTACGGTTATTGTCTATTCAGTTCTACCTATTTATTCTGATTTTTATCAACCTAAAATGGTGCAGCAAAGAGATATGGTATATTAGATATCTAGTGGACTTTGTGCCAAATGCGACAGTGCTTGTCGCGAATCATCGGTCAACTGCGCCTTATCAAGCTTTAAATAAGCGACCTGCTCTTTTGCCATAACCACCAGCTCATCTACCCCTTCTACCGCCAATATCTGGCGTGACCACTCTTGTATATTGATGTTTTTGGGAATCGTCACCGTCGTGCTGGACAAATAAGGTGGTTGAGCAATTGGTATAATCAAAAATAGCGCAGCGCCCATGACAAGTGCCAGTAAGCCCCATGCCACCAAGTTGGGCTGACTGAGTAGCAACCCACCCATCGCACCGCCAACAAACGCGCCTAAAAACTGACTCGATGAATTTAGCCCCATCGCCGTCGCTTTATTGGCAACGGGCGCACGCTTAGAGATCCATGAGGGAATCGTGGCCTCAAGCAAATTAAATCCCATAAAATACAGTAGCAATCCAAAAATAATACCAACACCAATCTGACTACCAAAGGCAAGAAATGCCAAGGCTGCAGTCATTACTGCAATTGCGCTCAAAAATACTTGGCGCATTTTACGTTTTTTTTCGGCAATGATGATAAAAGGAATCGCCACTGCGAAACCAACAAACAAGAGCGGCAAATAAACCATTCCTTGCTGACTCACCGACAAACCCATGACGTCCTTGAGCTGGTGCGGTAGTATGACGAATATCGCGGTCATGGTTAGATGTAGCGCAAAGACACCGATGTGTAAGCGGTTTAAATCGCCTATCTTAAGGACAGTCGCTAACTGCTCACGAATCGACTTGTTGTCTAGATTGTGCTTGAGCACACGCAAAGGCGTGGGAACCATGAGCAACAGCAGCATGGCTAAGACAGCGAAACCTGCGGTCAGCCAAAACAATCCTGAGATACCAAGCGCACCCACTAACAGGGGACCAAAAGCAAAAGCAAGCATAATAGAGGTACCAATGGTCAGACCCATTGTCGCCATTGCTTTGGTACGCATCTCCTCGCGGGTCACATCTGCCAATAATGCCATCAATACAGCAGAGACCGCACCACTACCTGCCAGCGCACGACCAATGATAACCTCATAGATATCTGTCGCATTTGCCGCAATCATACCTCCGACAGCAAATAAGATTAACCCCAAAAATATAATAGGTTTACGTGGAAACTTATCAGCTGCCAGACTCATCGGTATCTGAAAGATTGCCTGTCCTAGACCATAAATACCAACTGCCAAACCAATCAAAAACGGGGTGGCATGCGCATAATTGTTACCGTAGACAGAAAACACGGGTACAATCATAAACAAGCCAATCATCCGCAAGGCAAAAATACCGCCGACCCCGAGGATTGCTCGCTTTTCTACGCTATTCATACTTGCCTCACTGATTGATCATCGCTGGTTTAACACTACTGGCTTTAAATTGCTGGTTTAACACTGGCACTGCTGCTTTATCAAGGCATCACCCTAAAAATCAAGCTCCCTAGTATAAGGTATTCGTCGCCATGTTGCCGAGACTTTTGTCTTTGTACCATACCCAATACAACGCCCACGCTTAGACCTATGCCAAACCATAAACGTAACAAAATAATTTTGTTACCAAGTGCCTTTGGTACGTCATCACACCTTGAATAATGTACCCATCATGACCATAAAGTAAGGCGTCGTAAGCATTATTGCCACATACTGCCTATGACAAATACCCCGATAAAATGACACTGTTTGTTTAAATCTATAACAAACACCTCCTGTTACTTAACCCTTATTTGATTTAAATTCGTTCAGTAAAATTAAAATAAAAACAACCATTCATACTTTTGATTGATCAATGAATGTATTTTCATTGACCCTTTTATATTTTCGACATCTTTTTACATACCATTTTAGCAAATAGGAAACCCATAAACGATGGCACATGACCATATTGCAATACGTGGTGCACGCACCCACAATCTAAAAAATATCGACTTAGACATTCCCCGAGACAAATTTGTGGTAATCACTGGCCTATCTGGATCAGGCAAGTCTTCGCTAGCATTTGATACGCTTTATGCTGAAGGACAACGCCGTTATGTCGAGAGCTTGTCGGCGTATGCGCGCCAGTTTCTCTCGCAAATGGAAAAGCCTGAGGTCGATAGTATCGAAGGTTTATCACCTGCGATTGCGATTGAGCAAAAATCGACCAACCATAACCCACGCTCAACGGTGGGAACCATCACCGAAATTTACGACTATTTGCGTCTGCTTTATGCGCGTATCGGCACGCCATATTGTCCTGAACATGGTGAACCCATGGTCGCACAGTCGGTCACCGAGATGGTCGATCAAGTCATGGCATTGCCTGATGACACCAAGATCATGATCTTGGCACCCGTGATTCGTGAGCGTAAAGGCGAGCATACTGTTTTACTTGAGCAATTGATTGGTCAAGGTTTCGTCCGTGTACGCGTAGATGGTGACGTTTATGATACCGATGAGCTACCAACACTCGATAAAAAGAAAAAACATACCATCGAAGTGGTGGTAGATCGCTTTAAAGTCCGTGATGACTTAGGTAACCGCGTTGCAGAGAGTTTAGAGACAGCGCTACGTTTGGGTCAAGGACTGGTCACGCTGCACTTTATGGATGGCAATCCAAAAGAAGGTGGTGATGACAATCAAGTCATGTCAGCTAAGCACTCATGCCCTATCTGTGACCGAGCAGTGCCTGAGCTTGAGCCACGTATGTTCAGTTTTAACAACCCATACGGAGCGTGTCCAAGCTGTGATGGTCTAGGTAAACGTCAGTATTTTGCTGCCGAAAAACTCATTACTCATCATGAAAAATCGCTTAACCAAGGTGCAATCAATGGTTGGGACAAGCGTCATGCCTATTACTTTGGCTTGCTGTCTACGGTCTGCAATCATTTTAAGATTGACATGGATGCGCCATGGCATGACTTGCCAAAAGTGCAGCAAGACATCCTCATGCATGGCTCTGGTAAAGAAAAACTTACCTTTAACTTTACCGATGAGCGAGGCCGCAAAACCAATAAGACCGTGCCGTTCGAAGGCGTATTGCCTTATCTAGAACGCCGTTACGCCAAAACGCAGAGCAATCTGGTGCGTGATGAGCTGGCCAAATACTTGGCAGATACTACCTGTAATGTCTGTGATGGCGCGCGTTTGAATGAAATCTCGCGCAACGTGCGTGTCGATGACCAAACCATCGCCGAAATCGTTAAATTGTCTATCGGTGACGCTGCGGATTATTATAAAACGCTTAAGATTGGCGGCCATAAAGGTGAAGTCGCTGAGAAAATCTTTAAAGAAATTAATGAGCGTTTAAACTTCCTTGTGAGCGTTGGTCTTGATTATCTGACGCTTGCTCGTTCTGCTGAGACATTATCAGGCGGTGAAGCCCAGCGTATTAGACTTGCTAGCCAAATCGGTGCTGGTCTCATGGGTGTGATGTACGTGCTCGATGAGCCATCTATCGGTTTGCATCAACGTGACAATGATCGTTTGCTAAAAACCTTGACGCGTCTACGTGACTTGGGTAATACCGTACTCGTCGTTGAGCATGATGAAGATGCCATTCGCCAAGCGGATCACGTCATCGATATCGGTATCGGTGCCGGCGTTCATGGTGGTCATGTCATCGCCCAAGGTACGATTGATGATATTATGGCGAATAAAGAATCGCTCACTGGACAATACATGTCTGGTAAGAGACAGATTGAGATTCCAGCTATTCGTCATCAAGCCAAAACCATGGATATGGAAGTTAAAGGTAAGGCCAAAGCCAAAAAAGTACCAATGATGATTGAACTAAAAGGCGCATCCGGCAATAACTTACACGATGTCGACCTGTCCATACCAGTTGGTATCATGACCTGTGTGACAGGCGTATCAGGTTCGGGCAAATCAACGCTCATCAACCGTACTTTGATGCCATTGGCAGCGACGCAGTTAAATAATGCGTCAACGCTGATCGCCGATAAGCATGAGAGCATCAGCGGTCTTGAGCATTTGGACAAAATGGTCGATATCGATCAAAGCCCAATTGGTCGTACACCGCGTTCAAACCCAGCCACCTATACAGGCGTGTTTACTCCTGTGCGTGAAATGTTTGCCCAAACGCAAGAAGCACGCGCTCGTGGTTACAAGCCAGGTCGCTTTAGCTTCAACGTCAAAGGCGGACGCTGTGAGATGTGTCAAGGTGATGGTCTTATCAAGGTTGAAATGCATTTCTTGCCAGACATGTATGTGCCATGTGATACCTGTGAAGGCAAGCGTTATAACCGCGAAACCTTGGAGATTCACTATAAAGGCAAAAGCATTGCCGATGTACTTGATATGACGGTGGAAGATGCGACTGAGTTCTTTTCAGCGATTCCAGCGATTTATCGTCGTCTGCAAGCGCTCATGGATGTCGGTCTTGGTTATATTCGCTTGGGTCAGTCTGCCCCAACTCTATCAGGCGGTGAAGCGCAGCGTGTTAAACTGGCACGTGAGCTTGCCAAACGCGATACCGGACAGACGCTCTATATCTTGGATGAGCCAACCACGGGCTTGCATTTCCATGATATTTATAAGCTGCTCCATATCCTGCATACCCTACGCGACAAAGGTAATACCATCGTGGTCATCGAGCATAATCTCGATGTCATCAAAACGGCCGACTGGGTGATTGATCTTGGCCCTGAAGGCGGTAAAGGTGGCGGACTCATCATCGCTGAAGGCACGCCTGAGGAAGTGGCGGAAGTGAAAGGTTCATATACGGGTGAGTTTTTAAAACCGATGCTTGAGCAAGGGTTAAAAGACGTAAGCTAAGACAGATTAATGAGTTATTGATAAAAGGCTACTCTTTCGGGAGTGGCCTTTTTTTATTGCGGAGAATCAAAGGCATCTGTTGAGCGTCGCTCGCTTTATCTCATACTATATGGTAAATCTAACCCTTCGCGATCAACCATGTGCCAGCCAACCCCATAAATGAAGACCCTACTCGGTTAAATTTCTGACGGGCTTTAGGGCTTTTTAGACGTTTTTGCGCGTAACTCGCCATAAAGGCATACATCATCATCGCAATAATGGCACAGCTAAAAATAACCAGACATAGAATTGTAATATCTACTCCTGTAAGACTGGTTACTGGAAAAAAGCTGGGTAATAAGCTTATGTAGAATAAAATAACTTTTGGATTGCTAATGGAAACCAAAAAGCCTGACATCACACTTTTTAAACCCTCATTTTTATTCTTTAACGCTATATCCCCAGTGATAATTTCACTTGGCACCGTCGTCCACATCTTGTATGCCAAGTAGAATAAATAACCTGCACCTACAAACTTAACAATAGTAAACAGTGTATTGAAATTGCTTGCTAATGCACTCAGTCCATAAGCGGAGAACACCATATAAATAGTGTCCCCTGCGGCAAGGCCAATGATTAAAGGCAGCGCCGCCCAAGAGCCTTGTGTCATGGCTTTGGCAATAGTGGCAAAGACACCAGGACCCGGCGTCATAATAAATATGAATACAGCAATAATGAAGGTAAATAGCTGGATAGTGGTAATTGTCATGACAGTCCTTTATGTATCTATTAATCCTTAAGTATAATTGATTAAACAAACATATTTCTAGTTAAGCATGATTGTTTTAGAATATTTATAGGTTCAAAATAACTATAAATATCACAATATATCTTTAATTAGATAGTTGATCTTAAGTGGCGGCATGATTATCGCTGAAGGTACGCCTGAGGAAGTAAAAATCTCATATACTGGTGAATTCTTAAAGCCGATGCTTGAGCAAAGGTTAAAAGACGTAAGCTAAGACAAATTAATGAGTTATTGATAAAAGGCTACTCTTTCGGGAGTGGCCTTTTTTTTGTGTCGCTACTATCTGCCGATATATCCGTCACAGTCGAGACTACACCACTTTCAGAGGAAAAGCCCTTTGACTCAAATAAACTCTATATTAAAAACACAAATTTGTATAATCTGTTAGCAGATATAGCTTTTTTAACTCTTAATCAATGTCAATCATAGATAAATACAAAATACTTACTCTAATAAGAAGGTAATCTGAATGGAAGCGTCAACCACAGTAAGGAAAATGTTAGCAGGTAATCATATCTTTGTTCCAGCTTATCAAAGAGCATATTCTTGGGATACAGAGACAGACCAATCTAAGCCCTTTAAGCAAGTTAACACCTTCTTATCTGATTTAGAAGACTACCAAAGAAGTAGTACAGAATCCAAATACTATTTCGGACACTTCCTCTTTGAAGAAAGAACAGAGAGCAAATTTGGTGTAATTGATGGACAACAAAGATTGACAACCATAGTCATATTTTTATCCGCTTTATTTCAAAAGATAAAGTCTATTAGAGATTTAACTGAACAAGAAATAATAATTAAAGAAGACATGATTGTTAGAGGATCATCTATATATAGGTTTGTAACAGTAGATTATGATAAACAGCTCTTCATAGACTGTATTATAAACCAAGAAAAAACCAATAAATATCTACTCGAAACTGAATCAGCCAAACGTATAGTTAAAGCTTTTGAATTCTTCACTTCTTATTTCTCTAATAAAGACGAAACATATTTGTTAGAACTATTAGGTGTTATACAACAAGCATCTTGTACAACTCATCCAGTAAAAGATGAAGCAGAAGCAATCCAAATGTTCATCTTTCAAAATAATAGGGGGAAAAAACCTTCAAGCTTAGAGGTTATAAAAGCACAGTTTATGTTTAACATTCACCTATATGGTAACAGCAATAAAGATAGCTTATTGGAGGAAATTAAAAATAGATTTGAAAAAGTCTATAAATCAATTTCTTTAATTGAGAACTGTATCAAGGAAGACGAAGTATTAATATATACTTTGCGTGTGTATTTTAATTCACTTTGGGAGACAAGCCCGATCGATAGAATTAATAAAGAATTGTCAGAGAAAGACCCTATTCAATTCATAAAACTATTCACCCAGTCTCTTACTAAAAGCTTTGAAGCTTTAACAAGGTTTTTATCGATAGATGAAAAGGATAATACTGAAATTCATTCATTAGTTACTATTGGGCGTATTGGCATTGTCACACCCTTTATAATCAAAGCTTATAATTTTGGCTTACCTATAGAGCACATTAACTCCCTATGCAAAAGCTTCGAATCTATAGTATTACGTCACAGACTCATAGGTACTAGAGCAGATATTACTTCTCGACTAAGTAGCGTTTACCAAAACTTTACCTTAGAAAATACTAATGTTGAGCCTATCATTGGAAGAATAGAATATTTGAAGAATATTGATTCTAGTAATTGGTGGTGGTCTTACTGGAATAATGAACAGCTACTAAATTCAATCCAAGGTAAAATTAACCACTCCACTGCCAAATACATTCTCTGGAAATATGAGCATTACTTAAAGGTTCATGGTAAAAAAGGATATCTTGCTCAACGTTTTGATAACATTGAACAACCTGAGCTAGAGCACATTGCTCCCCAAATTGAAAATCCAGAAACAGGTTATGATAGATATGATGAAGAGTTTCGTACACAATATCTTGACTGTCTAGGTAACTACATACTCCTATCAATGCACCATAACCGCTCAATAGGAAATAAACCGTTTAAAGAAAAACGAGATAGTTATACTTACTTAGAACAACAGTTAGAAATTCGAAGAATGACAACTGACTATGAAGTATGGACAAGACAATTAATCCAACGAAGAAAACAAAAAATCATTGATTTCATAATGTCAGAATTATAATTGAAGAGTCAATTTAGATAGTTCGTTCTACTAAACATTTTCCACAGTATAAAAAAATGTATAGATCGAACTATAGTTACACTTTAAAAAAACTCCCGCTCAACATTCACCACCCGCGCATCCACAATACGCTCTATCTTCTCTTCGATCTCACGACACTGCGACTCGATCTCACGTTTTGACAGTCCGACAATCACAAACGTCCATTCACTGGCATCATGCCGATCACGCTCGCCACTCTCACAGACCGCGACGCTTGGACTACGACCGAAGCGCTCATGCAAGCCACCCATCCGTTGGCGCTTTTCTTTTAGCGAGCCACATCCGGGCAATGAAAACGTCAATGTCAAAATGGCGATATGCATTTTATTCTCCTTGGCAAAACGGTTTACGCGTTATCATAGCAGCCAATATAATATTTGATAATGCCTGATAATATCTGCGCATCAATATTCAGACCCTTTATAATAGCGTATCAATCGCCAACTTGCGTATCTCACCCATGACTTCTATCAGCTACGTCAAGCAGCAGCGTATCACTCGATTATGCGTGCGCTGCGGCTTACTCCTTATGCAGTATGGCGCTGAGTCTGCCGTGGTGGTGGACTTATCCAAACGCTTGGGGCTCGCCTTGGGGATGAACAGCGTCGAATGCTCGCTGAACTTCAACGCTATTACCCTGACGACCATCTGTGATGAGCGCTGTATCACCACCACCAGAGACACGATCAACCAAAGCATCAATGTCAATTTATTGGTACAAATCCAGCAAATCATCAATAAGACAGAAGCCACTGTTGATAATGATAATTTGATTGACCGTACCACGCTTGCATTTGATGAGCTGGATAAAACAGTGTATCCGACATGGTTAGTGAGCATATTTGTGGGCGCATCTTGTGCCGCGTTCGCTTATTTAAATGGCGGTAGTTGGTCGATTACGGCGGTGACCTTTATCGCAGGTATGGTGGCGATGTTCACCCGTATCTATCTGTCCAAGCATCACTTTAACCCTTTTATCACCGTCATTGTGACCGCTTTTATTGCCTCGCTCATTGGCGCGACGACCTATTATTTTGATATTGGTAACAATGCCGATATCGCAGTTGCATCTAGCGTGTTGTTATTGATACCAAGCTTTCCTTTGATCAACTCTTTCTCAGATATTTTAAAAGGCTATGTCAATATTGGCATTGGTCGTGCCGTGTTTACCTATATGCTAACCTTATCAGCGTGCGTTGGTATCGTGATGGCGCTGGTATTAATGCGCATACAGCACTGGGGGTTTTGAGATGTGGTTCATTGAAACGGTGGTGCTCGCCTGCATCATTACGCTTGGCTGGACGCTGATGTTTAGCGTACCCAAACGCTATATTTTGCCGTGTCTGCTCATGACGGCTTTCGGATTTGGACTCAAGACGGCACTTGTCCATCAGTATGTCCACCTTGTGATCGCCAGCTTTTTTGGGGCGATGCTTGCCAGCTTCTTGGGCGTGTATTTTTCTAAGAAGTATACCTTACCGCCCAAAGCACTTATCTCACCCAGTGTCATCTGTATGATGCCCGGTATTGCTGCTTATAAAGCGATGGTCAGTATGGTGCAGATTGGCTATTTTGGTTTTTCGGACGAATTATTTAGTCAGATGATGGTGTATTTGTTTGAGGCATTGTTTGTGACTTCTGGTTTGGTGCTTGGCTTGTCTATTCCTGGACTGTTATTTTATAGACGCCGTGCGATTGTATAGATGCCAGAATGGCTGTCATCTATTCGATTACACTTATCTAATTCTAACATTCTTAAACTGAGCAAGATTGTCCAAGCTACCATGCTGACTTCTAGGCTGCGATTTTAACAAAGTGGTTTTATTAGACTGTTTTACTGTGATGCCTTTTTGGTTGATTTGATAACGCACGGGCTTGTTGATAAAACTAAGCGTTTGCGTTGATGCATCATAGTCGAACCGACCATCATAAAACAGCTCAACTCTACCGCGTTTGTCTGCAAACACATAAAACAGCTGCTTACCGTCAGTATCATTACTATAACTGCTGTCTAGCACCATTTTTTTACCGCTTTCCAAATCAAACCTGTAAACAAAAGAAGACATCTCATTTTCTTCTGAGTGGTCAGTCGGTGGTAGCATTTCATAATTATCGACCACCATTTTGCCATTTACTTTTGTTTTTTCAGTGATAGAAACCAATCCTCTATCGTTATACTTTTCCTCAAGGATATGGACGGCTACGGGCTTATTATCGATCACTTTATACTCTGAATATTGATGCCACGCCGCCCCACTTTTGGTCATGGTACTCAAGGTTTGGCTATCTTCATCAACGTCAAAAAATCCGCAATATCCTTGTGCCAATTCGGTAAAGGCTTCGCTATGAGCGAATGCAGCGCCTTTTTTTAAATACACTTGATAAGAAGGCCCACCGTAGCAGCCATTGCGTCCATCTTTCAGTGCCAAGTCTCTTTGCCCATCAAAGTTAAAATCCTCATAAATCAATACGCTGTGTTCCCCGTACGGGATACTGACAATATTGGCGCTGATTTTTTTACCCAGCTGACGCTCTTGGCCGTTATCTAGCTCATAATCTATGTCGATGTCAGCAGGTTGGCTAATCAAGATTTTTTTGGTCTTGGTATCGATAATATTGATGACACTATTTGCTTCGCTGTCTTCATCGTTTATAGGTTTAATAACGGCATCATAATCATCCGAAAAACCTTGGATTTGATACGTTTGCGCAATGGCAGGACAAATTAAACAAGGTAAAAAAAGACAGGTAACTGGTAAAGCGGATGCCTTGAATAATTTTTTAGGGATAAAAGAGAGAGTCATAGACATCCTTAACAACATAAGAAAATTAAAAAGCGACAGATCACACGAATATATTTTTAATCCTTCAAGGCCCACTCACCATTTACTTTAGACAATTTAAAGCGCGTCTTATCGATTCGGCTAGTACCAGCAATCGTCTGTGTGATATCCGCTGTACACATATAAGTATTCCAGCCTTCTGTCGTATCACAATTGATATTTTCGATACGTTCAAGCTTTGGCATCATGCGCTCCATCATATTGCTCATGGCTATTGCTGTTTTATCATTGCCTGCATTTGCCACAGCCTCACTCACTATCTGATCGCCTTGCTTATATTGAGCGATGATGAGTCCCTCAACGATGCTTTCGGAAGGCGGACTCGAACATGCCGTAGATAGTGGAATCAATAACGCTATCACGGTCAGTTTTTTTACCTGCTTCACGTCACTTTCACTATAGTTATAAAGTTACCTGAACTATATATAATTAACGTTCAAAACCCAATCTAATTTCATGCTATTTATTTGGATTGCAGCCTTGCCCATTTTTTAGTTTGAGGACAGGTTTAAAAACTACTCATGTCGTCGATTCAATTTGAAAGTGTTATGAGACAACCGAGTGCAGAGGTATATGTCATACTTCAAACAAGGTTAATGTCGTAACACTTTTATAGTGGCGTGACTATACTGACAGCGCAATCCTGTTACTGCTATGATACGACTAACAATGACTGTTGAGAGATAATTGTGTGGCAGGTCTACCTTTTTATATTGCCGATTGGTCTTGGCATCATGACGCTGGCGGCAAGCTTGTTATTCTTTTTTGCTTACCTCATGTCTGATGATAATGCCACACGCCTACCAGCGTTTAACTGGTTTAAGCGCTTAATCATCGTGGCATTTATTTTACTGAGTATTGGGTTGCTTATGACTTTTGGTCATTTTTGGGGTCGATAAAGATATAACCCGTTTTATATAAAAAAACACATGACAATGTGCTACTGGGATACATTTTCCTTGCTTGCTTTATCTTCGGCGATAGAGGCTGCGTAAAATATATCCCAGTAATATGTGTCTTTTATAGAACATCAACGATAGGCGCTACTCGCTAACGATTTTTTCTAATTCTAATAACTCTAAATCCTGACGTTTGGGCTCGCCATTATTACCATCATTTGGAAACGGCATCTTACGACCATTAAGCTTGTAGCCACGGCGCTGATAATAAGCCAGTAGCTCAGGACGATGACTCAAAATAGACATGGTAAGACGCGCAGGATTTTTATGCGTCACTTGTATGTCTGACTGCAAATGGCGCTCTGCAAATGTCTCTGCGGCTTGCAATATTTGATGACCAACGCCTTGTCCTTGTAACTCAGGATGGACCGCAAACATACCGATATAGGCGCTTTTTTTCGCGTCAGCATCAACTTTTATATCGACCGCAATACAACCAAGCAATTCCCCTGTTTCCTCTCCGTCCCGATCGCCTATCGTCGTCTTTGGATACACAAAAAGATAATGTTTGGGATTGGCAATGGTGTTTGCCAGCTCATTGGGAGTAATTCGAATGCCACCGATTAAGTCAGCTTCATTGGTCCAGCCTTCTGTTTGCCGATAACAGCGGTTAAGTAGCTGCTCTAATGCCTCACTGTCATCAGCACTGGCCTGCCGTAAAAATACAGATGCTTGATTCATTTCTTATCCTTTTGTTTTTTACTTATTAAAAAAGCTGACCTAAGTTATCAGGCCAGCCTTAATAGTAATACGTATTGTCTGCCAAATACTAGGACAACAAGGCATTCGCTTGCTCGATAATATCGAATCCAGCATTGATTTGTGCGCGCGTGGGCGCATGACCACGGCGAAGCAGCTCAGAGAAAGCAACCAATTCTTTGTCACGCCCAAGTGAGCTTGCTGCACTAGCGCGCGTGTCTTCCCCTTCATCATCGAAATAGTATTCGATGTAATCAAGATCATTCGGTGCGCCGAATAAGATACCCTTGTCTGGCGTTGCCGCATGCCCACTATAGCGTAGGCTTTTGCCATATTGCGCCGTCCAAAAGAAAGGAATGCGATCTTCAAGTGAATCGACAGTCTCATCGTTCAGTATCGCAGCTGCCGTTACCAATCCATGCTGCAATGCCACTCGCCAATGCTCAATACGCATACGTCCCATTTGAGTGGGGGCTTTAGCAATATCCCCTAACGCATAGACACCATCACGCAATTGTAAATGACCATCGACTTGTACGCCATCGGGATCATTGACCGCGTTTAATAGATCAGTACGTGGCGCTACCCCAGTACCTAAAATAACGATATCGGCTGCAAGCGTACTACCATCTGATAACGTGACACCACTGACTGAACCATCCTTATCATCAATCGTCTCAACCCCAGCACCAAATGCGAATTTAACGCCTTTTTCTTCATGCAGATTGATCAAGGCATTACTGACCGCTTCAGAGACAATGTTACCCATAACGCGGCGACTGCGGCCCACAATGGTGACAGAGGCTGCATTACCTGCTTGTATCAATGCCGACGCCGCCTCCATTCCAATAAAGCCTGTTCCTACGATCACCACATGCTTGCCATCACTGTCAGCTTTGATGGTTTTTGCGTCATCCATACTGCGTAGCGTATACACCCCTTCAAGATCAACGCCTGCAAATGACGGTTTTTTTGGCTCAGCGCCTGTTGCCACTACTAAGAAATCTGCCGTTTGGCGCTTGCTAATGCCATTGTTGTCTTTCATGACGATGGTACATTCGTTTGGCATTACTTCGCTCACTACTTGATTGAGACGTAGCTCAATGTTGTTATTACTGGCCCACTCAGTTCCGCCCAGCAATAATTTGTCTTCTCCCATCTGATCTGCCAAAAATGCTTTGGACAATAAAGGACGGTTGTAAGGTGCGGTGTTATCGGCGCTGATGAGTGTGATTTTGCCACCGTAGCCAGTTTTGCGCAGTTGATCCGCCGTCATAAAGCCTGCTCCGCCACCGCCCACAATGATGGTCTGGGTGTCGGTCAGTTGGTCATTTTTTATTTGCTTGTTTATTGCTGATGAGGTGTCTACTATCAGGCTGTCGCCATCCTCTGTCAGCTTATACTGAGTCAAGCCTTCCATTGCCACTGGTTCTAATAGCGTGCCATCGCGACTGTCAAAAGTCCCATGATGCCATGGACAGACCACGCGGTTACCACAGCGTAGACCTTCGCCTAAATCTGCACCTGCATGCGGACATTTACCGTCAAATGCGCTAAACTCGTCCTCGTTATGAGTGATTAAAATGATACTATCGTCATCTTGTTTGTAAGATTTCATCCCACCATTTGGGATGTCAGCCTTACTGATAGTGACGGTCGGAATAGTTGCATTACTCATAGGTTTTCCTTAACGGTTATAGTTATTGTTTGATAAGTGCATGTTAAAGGCAGTCGTCTCAAATGAAGTAACGCTAAATCCATAACTGCATTGTTATTGATAATATCAATATCCGCTGGTTCACCATGTTTTTTTGTATGTTCCCTACGTTGCAAAACGTAATTCTTTACTGTTCTCTAATACCTTTATCGCGCCCCTTTAAAACATCTTCTTAAAATAAAAGACTCAGTTATGACTTCTCAAGACGAAAATATAAAAATGACGACTAACTCTCCCTCCGCTTTCACAGAGGCTGCATCCAATATTTCAAATATAGATATCACAGCTGCTACAGATACCTCGCAATTGCCACAGCCAGTCAAACCACCGCTAGCACAAGCGAGTTATAAAACCCACGCCACGGACTTTATCGTCAACGAGATACTGCCGTTGGAATTTACTAATGATGGTGAGCATTTATGGCTACATATTCAAAAGTCAGGCGTGAATACCGCTTATCTTGCCAAATTATTGTCAGAGTGGGCTGATATTCCATTACGTGATGTGGGTTATTCAGGACTCAAAGACCGTCATGCAGTGACAACGCAGTGGTTTAGCCTACGAATACCAAAAAAGCAACTGCCCACGACTGAATTTGCTCCAGAGGATATCGGCGACAATGAGTCGGTTATCATTCTTGCCCAGCATTGGCACAATAAAAAACTGAACCGCGGCACGCATAGAGCCAATGAATTTATTATTACTTTGCGTAATGTTCAATGTGAAGAATTAGCCACTAAAACGCCAGAGCAAACACGCCTTGCCAAGCAGCACCTCGAACAACATTTAAAAACCATCAGTGCAACTGGTGTGCCCAATTATTTTGGGCCACAGCGCTTTGGTCGTGAAGGCAATAATGTGAGAGAAGCATTGGCACTGTTTGCGCGCCCACCGCGCGAGGCAAGACCACAACCCAAGAAGAGCAAACGCAAGCGTGCACCACGTGAGCAGAACACCATGGAGCTGTCCGCAGCCCGTAGCTTGATATTTAATGAGATATTGGCAGCGCGAGTCCGTGATGGCAGTTGGAACCAGGGTCTAGCAGGTGAAGTATTTAACTTAGATGGGTCGGGATCGATATTTACTAGCGAAGAGATAGATGACACGTTACGCGCGCGTCTTAACAGCGGTGATATCCATCCAACGGGCGTCTTGTGGGGTACGGATAATGACAAGGTCAGTGCTACAGCAGCCACCATCGAAAACAGCACTGTCCAAAACAATCCGCTACTATCACAACTGGCAACAGGCTTAGAGAAACGCGATATAAAAGCGCAACGACGCGCGCTACGTCTGCCTATCGAGGCACTATCTTGGCATTGGGATGATGAGGAGACATTGGTACTGAGCTTTACGTTGACAACCGGTAGCTTTGCGACCAGCGTTTTAGCAAGCGTGGTACAGCAATTAACTACCTAAAATTCATCATAGCGGATTTAGATTACGTACCATAAAGAGAAGTTGCCACTCCTTCTTCTGAGTCACACATCTCATTGGCACTGACCACTTGATTGCGACCACGGCCTTTGGCTTCATACAGCGCTTTGTCTGCTGCACGAATGAGACGCTGGCAAATGTCATGAGGAGGCTGATCGATAGAGGCTGGGTGATTGACTTGATCGCGTGTGAACTTGATCGCACGTGACTTAGCTTTCTTCGTCTGTATAGTAGTGTGGGGCGCTTCTTGTTGAGCCAGTATTTCCTGTGTTTGCTTGATGCAGTTACGCTCCTCGTGCGTCAGCGTATACAGCCCCAAACTGGTGGTGACATTGAAAGTGATGTCATCCTCAACATTGATGATCTGATTGGCGATGCTGAGACGTATTTGTTCAGCAATGAGCATCGCGCTATCATGTTTTGTATCGGGCAACACAATCAAAAACTCTTCACCGCCATAACGGCTAATAATCGTTTCCTCAGCTAATGACTGCAATAGTGTCTGTGCCACCTCCGCTAAAACACGATCACCAACTTCGTGGCCATACTTATCATTGATTTCTTTAAACCAATCCAAATCCAATAAAATGACGCTAAAGTCTTGCTGATCTTTTATAGCGATCAAGGCTTCTTTCATTTGCATCAAACCATAGCGGCGACTTTGGAGCTGTGTCAGCTCATCTTGATTGGCATGCTGCAGTATCTCTTTTTTACTGGCATCCAATATAAGCAGTAAGGTACGAAAGGTATAAATAATAAAAATAGCTTTGGGCAAGGCCATATAAAGGTGAGTGGCACGCCAAAAAAATGCAGAAGAAAAACGCAATTGACTCAACGTCTCCCAGCTTAACTTACTGTTTTGCAAAATAGAATTATAGATACTACTTTCAACTGACGTGACTGCGCTATAGCCCATATAAGTATAGGTCACGACAGGAAACGCATTAGCGTTAGTGACGGCTGTCTGACGCAAAGTGGGCAATACAAATCCAAAATAAGGAAAAACAGTAAATACCACAATCAAGACGATATGACCCAAAAACGCTTTCCATACATAGCGCCGGCGTATGAGCATCATCGCGAGCATCGCTCCACCAACCAACGACACACCTGACACCAAGCTACTATGACCCATGACTAAAATAACCACAGCAATATAAATACTGTAGACCGCTACCAAAACAGCTTGCCACTTATGTAGCGAATGGCCGTCTTTTCTCAAGGGCGACAAGCGGCTTGCCATCCAAAAAAAGAAGATACCTGTCAGGGTCACCCCGATCCATGAAGGATAAAGCAGATCCATGTCGACAGAAGACACATAAACATCGCGCTGCCACCAAACAAACAAACACCAAAGCCAATGTGAAAAGACTTCCATTAAGACAAACAGTGCCAATAGCGACGCCCTATCAGCAGCTTGCCACTCAAAAATCACTCGCGAGAGTTTTTTGTAGCCTAGATGAGATATTGATATAGCCATAAAGGATACCGCGGACAGTGAGAAACAACCTACGATTAATAATGTAGATTAAGAATAAGACTTATATAGATTTAAGCCAACTCTTCATTTGATTGATGAGTGCGCCAATGCATGACAGCCTACGTTAAAGGGTGCGGCGTTTGGGATTGAAAGCGGCTTGTCATGCGAACGACAGTATGTTTGTGACGCTGTAATTTTGTCTAAGACAAAGTGGCAAAAGACTGCCATATACCCTGCTGCTCTGGGTTGAGTTTTGGCACATCACCCAAACGTCGCCATGGCATGTTACTTCCATGAAAGTCACTACCTATAGAGGCAACCAGATTGTGTTCAGCGATACTACGGTCAACCATTTTACGGGTACTAACAGGTTCACTACTGGCAGGTAATTCACAACCATCACCGCCAAGCTGTGCGAACTCTTCAATAAGCTTACGCACTCTTGTCGCTGAAAGTTGATAACGCGTTGGATGCGCCAGCACAGCTTTTCCACCACAAGCATGTATCAATTCAATACCATGCTCCATAGTTAGCGCTTCGATAGCGACATAGGCAGGCTTATTATCAGCCAAATATTTATCAAAGGCTTTTTGTACCGTTTTGACATGACCGTGTTCAAAGAGTACTTGACCAATGTGAGCGCGCCCTACCGCTTGTGGGTTACCACCTGCTTTATCAAGTATGGCTTGCCATAGCTCATCATAACTGACCTCTAATAACGCACTGAGCTTTTCTGTCATCTGCTGTCCACGCGATGCTCGGCTGTCTTGCAGCTGCTGCAAAGTTTTATGCATTTTTTCGCGATCGGCAAAATCAAGCCCAAGCACATGTATGATTTTATTGGTGGATTTATTTTTACCATAACCACCAGTCAGTGTATGCTCACAGCTTATTTCAACGCCATTGATGAGTTGGATGTTGCAGGCTTTCGCCGTTTCGCTCGCCTCATCAATACCTGCCAGCGTATCATGGTCAGTCAATGCCAATACATTGACGCCAGCCGCGTGGGCACGCTGTACCACTTCTGCTGGTGCATAGGTACCATCAGAGCAAGTACTGTGACAATGTAAATCGATTTTCATAAAGCTGACCTTAAAATTTTGAAGATAGTGTCAATCTGAGTAGAGGTTAATAATGAACATATTATCATTAAAGTACATGATAGGCGGTTAAGGCACAGCATATAAGATGATTATAGTGTTGATTGCTTTTTTTTGGCGCAGTAGACGTGTAAACTACCCCATACGTTTTTGTCGGACATCTTATCTGTTATGAAAGCCTTACTAGACTTCATTCCTTTAATTGCTTTTTTCATTGCCGCTCGCCATAGCGGTATTTTAGCGGCAGCTGGCGCATTACTCATCGCCACTATCGTCATCTATGCTATCCATTTTGTGCGCCAAAAAGGCAAATTCGATAAGCAGCAATGGGTTGTCTTGTTACTCACCATTTTATTCTGCGGTGGTACGTTGCTCTTGCGCGACGATATCTATCTGCGCTGGAAATCACCCATCATTAACGGTATTTTCGCTTTTACCCTCTTCGTCAGTGCCGCTATCAACAAACCTTTGATGCAGCTTGCAATGAAAGAAGTGTTTACACTCACATTGAGTGGCTGGAAAAAGCTGACCGTTGCTTGGGCTGTATTTTTCGCCTTTATGGGCGTATTACATTATATCACAGCATTTATGATGTCAGATGAGGCGTGGATTAACTTCAAAACCTATGGCTGGATTCCGATTATGCTAGTGTTTGTCGTTGTCCAGTTTTTGGTATTGAAAAAACATCTCAACCCAGCATTGACTGACAAGACCGTCAAGTAATTATTATCTTATAATAATACGCCATTTCTAAATTCTAATAGTGACAATGATTAATCACGAATATTGATTGCAAATATTACTAAAAGAAATGGTGCTTTATTTTTATTATCTACTGAGGAAGTACTATGTCCTTATTTGCCATTATTGGTCATGACGTTGCAGACAGTAGTGCGCAGCGTCAAATAACACGCGCCGAACACGTTGAGCGTTTGCAAGCACTGGGTCGCGAACAGCGCCTCATTATTGCTGGCCCAACACCCATTGAACATGGTAAAAGCGAGATGTCAGGCAGCCTAATTATTGCTGACTTTGAATCACTCGATGCAGCAAAAAAATGGGCAGGCGCTGAGCCTTACTTGCGTGATGGTGTCTACAGTCATGTCGATGTCAAACCGTTTGTTCAAACTCTGCCAGCCCCTAATGATACGACTGACAGTACATCATCAGTAAAGGTAACTGCATCGTGAGTCAATGGCTACTAAACCCTCGCACTTATCTTACTGTTTATAAAACTGGTGTGACAAGCGTCATGCTATTTATGGCTGTATCAGTAAATGCTGCTCCGACGACGAACGCTATTGATGATCCTGCGGCCGTTTCAGCATCAACGACGCCAGTGCCAACTAATCAACAAGCGATAACTGCCAGCACACCCGCCAGCACCAATAATACGTTGTTAGCCGCGCAGCTACAGCCGTCTACCCAAGCGCTTTCTGATGCCAATCAAGAGCTTTTGAGCCGTAATGCCCAGCTTCAGCGCGAAGTGAATGACTTGCAGACGCAAGTCAATGTTTTGGTTTATGAGAGCAAAGGACAACTGTTTTTATATGGTGCCTTTACCGTCTTGATCAGCTTATTGGTTGGTATTTTCGTCTCTTGGCTGGTATTTGTACGCCGTGACCGTTGGTAGTCCTGATTGCTTGTGATATAGATCGCTTTTAATCGAACAACCGACACACGAGAACCTGCCACTTTATAAAACGTACTCTTCTTTTTCAAACGCCTCATGCTGCTAAGAAACTTGCCATGTCTACTACTCAAACTGATGAAACATTGAGCGTCATTACGCCAGCCAACATCGACTGGCAAACGGATGATACGGGCAATAAGGTGCCTGTATCAGGTGAGTTTGGGGATGTGTACTTCTCACATGCAGATGGTCTGGCAGAAACGCGTCACGTATTTTTGGCGCACAACCAATTACCAGAACGATTATCAAAACTTGCGCCGCAGCAAAGTTTTACGATAGCCGAACTGGGTTTTGGGACAGGGCTAAATCTGTTGGCAACTTGGCTGCTTTGGCGTCATCTACGCGATACACACCCACAGTTAGCCACTGCTCGCCTGCACTTTATCACGACTGAAAAATACCCCATACCCATTACAGACCTGACAAAAATACTCGCTTTATGGGGACAGCGCGCGCCCGAGCTAACAGAACTGATTACGCCATTTCTAGACGCTTATCCGCCCCTTGTTGCAGGCTGTCATCGTTTGAATTTTTTTACTGATAATCTGACTGTCGATATGTGGTTTGGTGATGCAGCTACCAGCTTAACTAAGCTATCTTCTGATAAATCAATTGAGCCTACGCCCTTTGTGGATGCTTGGTTTTTGGATGGGTTTGCCCCTTCTTGTAACAGCACGCTATGGGCTGAGAACATCTTTGCGCAAGTACAACGTTTATCGCGTCCAAGCACAACTGCTGCGACTTATAGCTGCGCAGGCGTGGTCAAGCGTGCCCTACGTGCGTCTGGTTTTGAAATTAGCAAGGTAAAAGGGTTTGGTCGAAAGCGTGAAATGCTCACAGCAATCATGACGAACGCTGCATGTTCAGAGAGTAATGCCATCAAATCAGATATAGCGTGTGATGCCATAGAAGTTGATATTAGTGATAACGTCATTCTATCTGAGTCTCACAGCGTTGTCATTGGGGCTGGTGTCTCAGGATTATTCGTCGCTTGGTCTCTAGCCAATCGCGGCATTCAAGTCACGCTAGTAGATAAGTCTGCGCCTTTAGCAGGCGCATCAGGCAACCCTCGTGCCTTACTTGCGCCCAAAATGACACCCATTCATCATGTCGATGAGCATCTGCACACCATCGGTTATCTCTACAGCAGTAGAGTATACCGACAGTTTAATGACATGGCCCAATCAGAAAGCATATCGTCCGTAATTGAATCGACGGGCGCTCTTGATTTGCTTATGAAAGCCAATATCGGCACAGAGCAAATCGCCGATTATCCTGACGATATGGCAACGACGTTATCACCTGAAGCAGCGCGAAATTTCAGTGGCTTAAAAGAACAGAATTTGGCGACAAACTTGTATTTACCACACGCAGGTTTGGTCAATCCACAAACCTTAAAGCAGATTATATTGTTGCATCCGCTCATCCGCTTTCAGCAGCTGACTGTCGATAGTGTTAATGAAACAGAAACTCAGGTCTCGATTCAAGGACACAATAAAGACAACGCTGCCCTTACAATCGACGCTGATAACGTCGTGATTTGCGCCGCTTTTGAGAGTCATGACATCGACAAGCGTATTTTTGATTGCCGCAAGATTCGTGGGCAGCTCTCTTGGTTTACACCTACGAGAGAACAACTCACTCACTTACCCAAAATACCGCTCAAATACAGTGGTTACTGTACGTTATTTACCGCGCAAACGAACGACGATTCATTCGATAATGAGGCAGCTCACCAGCCTCAGTTTTTATTGGGTGCCAGCTTTATACGTAATGATATCGATACTCATATTCGTCATGAAGAGCACCAGATTAGCCGCGACAAGCTCGTTACCGCTATACCTGAGATGAGCACTATCATTCCGACAGATACCCGTTTATGGCAAGGGCGCGCGGGCGTTCGTACGCAAACGCCTGATTATCATCCGATTGTCGGACGATTGAGTGATAGTAAGCGTATGTGGGTCATGAGTGCGATGGGCGCAAAAGGTTATGCCTTGGCACCCATCTGTGCCGATGCACTGGTAGATATGATGACAGGCACGTTTGCCCCTTTATCAGAAGCCATGCTTGCGCGGCTTTTACCAACCCGTGTCCGTTTGCAGACGCCGCTCGTTTAGATTGATTTGAGTCATCGCTTTCAACCATGGTGACTATCTTGTAATATTCATTATAAAGCCGATGCTAATAATGAGAAACACTACATGCCCTACCATCAAACCACCCTTACTTTGCCTGCCCATGCACGCGGTATTCATATCATTACGCCAATGATTGAACAAGCAATTGACACGTTAATACCTGAGACTGCCAGCGCTGGTTTGGTGCATCTGTTTTTACAGCACACCTCAGCCAGTCTTGCTATTAATGAAAATGCAGATCCTGATGTCAGACTAGATACCGAGGACTGGCTACACAAAATCGCGCCAGCTGATCAGCCAGAGTATCGCCACACGTTAGAGGGATCAGATGACCTGCCAGCTCATTTCAAAAGCATGATGCTTGGCGTCAGTTTAACAGTGCCACTTATCAATGGCAGATTGGGTTTGGGCATGTGGCAAGGCATTTATTTATGCGAGCATAGAAATGATGGTGGCAAGCGAAGACTGGTCATTACTATCAATACCTAATAAGATATATCCAGATTCAATAGATGGCCAAACGCCATTTATCTCATTATTCTCATAAAGCACTCAATGGACAACACATTATCATGACTATTCATGCTTCCAATACCTCAAAACTCAAACGTTACTATCAGATAGTACCTGCGGTTTTTTTAAGTGCACTAATCCTCACAGCCTGCCAAAAAACACCAGAGCCTGAAGCGGTTGATGAGACGCCAGTAGAAACAAAAGATCAAACAACACCTGTGACGACCAATATCAATGTCGCTGATCCTAACGATAACAATGTAAATGAGGATACTACTTCGTCAGCAGACTCAGAGCGCGATGTCAGCCTAACCCAATTAGAAGACAATCTTGAGACTACGGATACTTCACCAACGAATGCAAGCGCATCACCAAGCCCTGAACAAGCAATCAAAGGCGCACAAATTACTGATGTGCGCTATAAAAGTGCTGCAGGAGAGTCTTTATCTGTCGTATTTGAGACGTCAGCGGCAGGCTTGCTCAACGCCATTGTTACTCTACCCAACAAACCAAAAATGACACTCACAGCACCTGAAGGTCAAGGCAACAATCCTACCTATCGCTCAAGCGATGGCGATATTCAGCTGGTCAGTCACGCAGGTGGTGGCACGATTGACCTCATTCGAAACGATAAAATTACAAGTTTTGATGCTGTCAGCGCTGATGCTGAAGTTGTTGCGGAATGATATGAATAAAACGATTTGGTGCCAACTCTTAGGCAGTCCAATTACTATGTAAAAAGGCAGCACACGTCGATAACGTGGCTGCCTTTGCTATGGTTTTGTGTGGGATGAGCTGACACAGCCTCATTTACGATTAACCAAATCCAGTAGTCGTTCCAAATAGACCAACAAGCCAGCTGATACCTGCCCACAGACCCCAGCCGATCGTCACAATAAATATGAGTCCAAGAATATCTGGGATATGCAAGTACAGCCATGCAATGAATGGATTGCGCCAAAAGCCAGCTTGCTGCTGTTTGTCTTCTAACGACTGATGCAAAAACGGTCGATCCATATGCATCACATCCGTAATGCCATACTCATCTTGTAGATGCTGATGGACGATGTCCAAGGTTTTACGACTAGGGCGAATGAAGATATCTAATAACGTGCCAATGCCAGGCACAATGCCAACGACCATATCGATAAGTGCCAACTTAACAGCAGGGGTCATTTTGTGGGCAGGCACACCTAACTGACGACCCAGTATAAACGCATAACTGGTCAGCGCCAATCCTGCCAAATCACCTGCCAGCGGAATGGTTGAAAGCGCAGAATCAGCCCCAATCCCTTGCTTGGTAAAAGGCACACGTATTAGCGAATCCATGATATTGGCAAACTTTGCCAGCTTACGTTCAGTTTCGATGACTTGTTGACGTGTCAATCCTTGCGCCGCTAACTTTGCTTCATAATCAGCAGTAGACATGCCTGCGCTCGGCACTCTTGTCCTCTTTAGCTTTGAGAATCTATCCATTATTTGAGAATCTATCCATTATTTGAGAATCTATCCATTAAAGGTGGTCCACATGCAGGCAATAGCGATGATTGCAAAAGCATAACGGCCTATCCAAATATTGGCCAAGAACGCCTTAAAACATAGGAGCGGTTGACGACTCGCACAAGCACTATTCTGCTTAGCAAACATCATTGCTATCAATCCCAAGCCAAATATTGGAATCATGCTCAAGCTGGTTGGCTCAAAGTAATGCCACAATACTGCCCCCATGATGAGCAAAAACAACATCTGTAAGATAGAGATGATAATCACATCATAACGACCAAATAGTATCGCCGTCGATTTGATGCCGATTTTTAAATCATCATCGCGGTCGGCCATTGCATATTGAGTGTCATACGCCACTGTCCAGCACATATAAGCAAAGAATAATAACCAGCACCAAATATCTGGCGCGCCTTGTACTGCCACGTATGCCATTGGTATCGCCCACCCAAACGCCGCTGCCAAAAACACTTGTGGCAACTGCGTATAGCGTTTCATAAAGGGATAAATAAAAGCCAGTATGATCGCACCAAAGGACCAATAAAACACTTCAATAGGCAAAAACAACAACAGACTGACACTTAGGATAACCAACACCAAAAAGGCAGCAATGGCTTCTTTTGCAGACAAACGACCATCGGCTAGTGGTCGATTTTTTGTGCGCGTCACATGACCATCAACTTTGCGATCAGCAAAATCATTAATGGCACAGCCTGCTGCTCGCATGAATACTGCACCTAGCGCAAATAATATAAAGATTTTAAGCGTGGGCAGGCCTGCTGGCATCGCTTGCTGCTGCGCTTTACCCATTGCCGCTAGCATGACTCCCCATAGCGTTGGCCACAGCAATAGCTCAATACCAACAGGTTTATCAAAACGTGTCAGTTGCATATAAGCATAGAGCTTGTCGGTAAGCGTCATAGATGAAGGGTCTTGTATCATTGTGTGATGGTCCCTATATTTTCTGCCATAAGCGATTTGCTTCTATCAGTGATATTTCAGGATATTGTTTGCGCAATGATTTGATGGCGGCAATTTTTTCTTTTTTGGCGGCTTGTTGACGCAAAAATGCCAGTTGCTCTTGCGGATTACTCAGCGCTTTTAAACGCGCTTCTAACCGAAGAATTCGAGTACGCAGCATAATATTGATGATTAATAAAACGGCACCCATCACCCAAATAATCAGCGCTGACATGTCCTGCTCCTATACGAAACGGCTATTAGACAAAATAGCCATCAAAACGCACCGCTTCGTTATGCCAGCACTCACTTGGCGGCTGGTGAGCAAGTTGCGGTGCAAACTGGGGACGCTTGACGACCACTCGACCCGATGTTTGCTCATGATGACCGACTACAGCGAGCGCATTTTGTAGCAACTGCTGCTCCTCCTCTGAGGTCGGTGGAAGAGCAAGTTGATGCAAGGCTTGCATGTGTTTGCCAACTTTAGCGCCCTTTCCTGTCTTGCTATCTTGATAGCTGTCTTCTGGAAACATAGGATCTAAATATACCACATCGACTGCCCGATTACTCTCAGAGATGGGCGAGCTGTTCACACTTGCAAAATAACTGAGGGCATCGGTATTTATAATCTGCAAACGTGACATAAGTTTTTGCCAGTTTGCTACTTTACTCATGCGCTGCTGCTCTACTAACAGTAGCAACGCCATCAATGGTTGCTGCTCAAGCATCACCACTTGCGCACCCATACTGGCCAATATCAAACTGTCGTGTCCAAAACCAGCAGTGGCATCAATGACCCTGCTATCCGAGGTGATTTTGACGGCTTGCAACAATAATTCTGATTTGCGACCAGCGCTTACCACCCGCCTTTGTAGTTTATCCCATTCAGGTGCCACGCTTAGCCCATTACTTAGCCATGACAATGCGTTTTTGTCATCCAGTAGTAGTATGGGCTGAGTCGATATCTGACTCAATTGCTGACGGCGTTTTTGAGTCAGTTTTTCTATAGACTGCTCAGTCTCTAGAAGGATGGGTAATTTATGCTCTGCTATCAGGGCTTTGAGACTTTCAATTTGTACTTGCTGCGAGTCGTTGACGTAGACAAGTTGGCAGCGCATAAAGGCGCGTGATTCTGGTTGTACACGGGTCATGATAGCCACCTCTTTTGCGACAGACAATAAAAACACTCAAAAAAACAGTGCCACTGGCGTCAATCTTCATTGCATCTAAAGCGCAAAACACGCCATGAGCAAAGAAAATTCATACCAGTAGCACGTTGTTATTCATATGGCTACGATTCACACATCAAATTTATTTCACATGAATCATAGAAAAATGAGATGATAAAAATGCTGACAATCTAACCTGTCATTTGATACCCAAATCCCCAAGCGGCGATTAAGACGATCACACCCGTGATAATGCGTAACCACGCAAAAACGGTAAAATCACGACGACTCACCCAAGCAACCAATAAGCGAATACATAATAGTGCGACCACAAAAGATACTATCGTTCCTATCGCTAACACTGTCCAATCTTCACTACTGCTCAGCACGTCGCCATGCTTAAGTAAGTCTAGTAGCGCGGCACCGACAATGACAGGTATACCTAAAAAGAAAGAAAATTCTGCGGACGCCTTGCGTGATACGCCAAGCCATAGAGCACCAATAATAGTGGAGCCTGAGCGCGACGTGCCTGGTATTAAGGCAATACATTGAAACAAACCGATAAGCAGCGCTGTTTTTAAACTGACATCTTCCGCTTCTTGCGCAATGATTTTTTTAGGACGTTTCTCAACATAAAATATCAATAGCCCACCAAGAATGAGCATGATGGCGACCACAATCGGATTGAATAAATAGGTTTTGATCTCATCAGCAAAGGTGAAGCCTACGATCATGACGGGAATAGTCGCTACAATTAAGCTAAGCCCCAGCTGTCTTGGATTGGCCATGCCTTCTGCTTTGCCAGTCAACAAACCCATGAGCGCCTGCCACAATCTACCCCAGTAATCATAGATAACCGCCAATATAGCGCCAAGCTGCACCACAACGACAAACAGATCCACTTTTTCTTTGGTCCAAAATCCCATCACATCTGCCGATAGAATCAAATAGCCTGTACTTGAGATGGGTAAAAACTCAGTGATACCTTCAACGATACCCATGATGACAGCTTGAAGTAATAAAATAATATCCACGATGGCTTTCCTAGACAAAGATATACCGATTGTTCAGTATAGTTTTTAGTATGTTCTAATATTTTTGAGGGGCAACGACGATGACAATGATTAAGCTTTACCTTGCTCTTTTAACGTTTTCCATGCCTGATTGCGCAAATACTTGGGTAGTGCATTGGCCGCATCCGTACCGCCCGAGGTAATAAATTGAGCAATACCCAGCTGTCCTATAACCACTGCATCTGGCCAGACCTCTTCATGACATATCTGCTCGCTATGAGCGCTTAACAGCATTGAGCCGTTACCAACGATAGGCAGATTAAGTGCTGTTTGACTGTCATAATCGAGCAATTGCTCATTGCTGTCGCTGCCGTCTATGGACACAGATTGCATGACAGCTTGACCTGTTTGGCTATTGTCGCCTATTTTATAGTGACCAAAATAAACCTGCTGCATACGCGCATCAAGAGCGCTGTATGCCTCGCTCAAGCCGTATTGCTGATAAGCTCGCTGCGCTATCGCTTGTAAACTTGAGACACCCACACAAGGAATATCATGCGCTACAGATAGCGCTTGCACCACTGCGGTATTGATGCGTATACCACTAAAGGCACCAGGCCCTCTGTTAAATATAAGGGCAGTTATATCGGCAAGTTTTAACTGAGCCTCTGACAGCGCAGCATCAATCATAGGAAGGATTTGCTGGGTTTGTTGGCGTTTGCCTGTTTCGGTATGACTCGCTAGTACGTGACCATTCGAATCTAAAACTGCGACCGAGCACTGATCGAACACGGTATCCATGGCTAAAAACTTCATACTCTCGGCCTATACTATCGGTATTAAAAAAAGCACGGCATTATAAAAAAAGCACTGGCTTCATAAATAAATCAGCGCCTATCATAGCATTTAGGGCAGGCTATTTTTATCACTTTCTGCTTTTTTCATACTTTATCCATGAGAATCTCTCCAAATCAGACAAACGTAAAAAAAACCTCAAAACAATCTCCGCTTTGAGGTTTTTATTAGAAACAATGATCAAAAGACTTAAATGTAGATATTACTTATGGAAGTATTAAAAACGGGTTTTAAACTTCTTAGGCGCTTGATTTTGCATGTCCTGTATTTGCTTTTGCATCTCTTCAGTGCTTGGCATATTGTTAGGATCAAGCCCCATTTGTTTTGCCATTTGCTCTGGATTGACGTCTTTAGCGCCGCCTTGCTGACCGCCACCAAATAGAGGACCGCCGCCACCGCCAGCACTGCCGCCGCCCATTAGTCCTTGCATGGACTTCATCATTTTACTGATGCCTTCAGGCTTTGAGATCATCTTCATCATTTTTGCCATTTGCTTGTGCTGTTTGAGCAAACGATTAACGTCTTGAATCTCACGACCAGAACCCGCAGCAATACGGCGCTTACGGCTTGGATTGATCTTATCAGGGTTCTTACGCTCAAATGGCGTCATAGAATTAATCAATGCTTCCATTTCACGCACTTTTTCTTCTGGTTTGGCATCTTCGACCGCTTTTTGCATGTCAGAACCACCCATACCTGGCATCTTATCTAAAAAGCCTGCCATACCGCCCATACTCTTCATTTGCTGGAACTGGGTCAATAGATCTTCAAGGTCAAAATCGCCGCCCTTCTGCATCTTTTTCGCCATTTTTTCGGCTTTATCACGGTCAATTTTTTGTTCAACTTCTTCGACCAAACTCAGTACGTCACCCATACCAAGAATACGCTGGGCAATACGCTCAGGATGGAACAGCTCTAAGGCATCCAACTTTTCGCCGCGCCCCAAGAATTTAATCGGTTTACCTGTGATGGCACGTACAGAAAGTGCTGCACCGCCGCGAGCATCGCCGTCAGTCTTGGTTAAGATAACACCAGTCAATGGCAAGGCATCATTGAACGCTTTGGCTGTATTGGCAGCATCTTGACCCGTCATGGCATCGACGACAAACAAGGTCTCAGAAGGATTGACCGCCGCCGTTAGCGCTTTAATCTCATCCATCATGTTGTCATCGATGTGCAAGCGACCTGCCGTATCAATGATTAGAATATCTTGATACTGAATTTTGGCTTCTTCAATGGCACGTAGTGCGATATCAATCGGATTTTCGTCAGTGCTTGAGTTCACAAACTTGGCATCAACCTGACCTGCTACTTGCTCAAGCTGCTTGATGGCGGCTGGACGATAGACATCAGCTGAAACCAGCATGACTTTTTTCTTATGACGCTCTTGTAAAAATTTGGCCAATTTACCAGCAGTCGTCGTTTTACCCGCACCTTGCAAACCCGCTAGTAGATAAACGACTGGTGGCTTACCGGTCATCTCTAGTTGTTGGTTAGCACTGCCCATCATTTCGGTCAGCTCGTCATGGACGATTTTGACAAACGCTTGTCCTGGTGCCAACTCTTTTAAGACTTCAGCACCCAGCGCTTGCTCTTTGACACGCTTAACAAAGTCGCGCGTGACAGGTAACGCCACGTCAGCTTCTAACAATGCCATACGTACTTCACGCAAGGTGTCTTTGATATTGTCTTCAGTCAGTTGTCCAGTCCCCACAATATTACGGAGGCTCGACGATAAACGTTCTGTTAAGGTATCAAACATAAATAACTCTCAGTTAAAATAATTCTTTGTTAAAATCTTTTTTAGTAAAACCAGTCAAATGGCTTACCAATAATGTAAGGGCATGCGTAATAATATATTAGATTTGGTTTTTAGATACGACATTATAAAAAACAGTCTATTATCAACACTATAGCATTAAGATGATCGAAAAATTACCATCGTTTTGCAAAAGGCTTGGATATTTGAGCTGTCACTGACGCATACTGGGTTGAGTTCAGATGGACAGAGCTGAGCATTTATAGGGAATACGTAAGATGGTACTCAATTGATCCCCATTTTATGATAAATTGGACAATTATTCTAATCATTCCGATAATACCACTTTCGCATTGCATTGAGCAGCCATTGTGCGCTCAATATGAGATGAGGCTTTATATCTGTGCACTTTGCATTCTTACTTGCTAGTCTAGCTTATATCTTAGTCAGTGTTTACCTTGGTTGGGCGCTGACTCAGGACAAACCTGTTCGTAAAGGCATTGGTTTGGGGTTACTGATGGTCGGTATGGTCGCACATGCGCTGCTGCTCTACCCCTACGTTGTTACGCTTTATGGTTTGAATTTTAATTTATTCAATGTCATTAGCCTGATCAGTTTGTTTTTTTTATTCTTTTACGTCTTGTTTTCTCTGTACCGGCCTATTATCAGCTTGGGCATCTTAGCGGCACCAACAGCACTCCTAGGTATGACCATTGGCTACATTGGACGCGCGCCCTATCAGCCGATCATCAATATCAGTGCAGGGCTAGAAGCACATATCTTACTGTCTTTCGCGGCTTACTGTGTCCTGCTAATGGCAGCGATACAAGCACTATTTTTGCGCTTACAAATACGCGAGCTCAAGCATCATACCATTCATCGATTTTGGGTCAATAAGTTACCATCCCTGCAAAGCATGGAGGGTTTGTTATTCGATATGCTCTTGGTAGGGTTTGTTTTATTGAGTATTGCGTTGGGGATTGGTTTTATCTATGTAGATGATCTGATGGCACAGCATATCGTACACAAAACCGTCTTTAGCCTGTTGTCTTGGTTATTATTCGGTACACTACTGGTTGGCAACTGGCGTGCTGGCTGGCGTGGCAAGCGTGCGGCTAATATCACTATTTATGCCTTTATCTTATTGGCAATTGGCTTTGTCGGTAGCAAGTTTGTGCTAGAGCTATTGCTAGGTGTTGGCCAGTAAAAAAAGCGGCAGCCAATTGTATCTCATACGAGTATTGACTGTCCGCTTTGGTATTATTTAAAAATAAGATGAGATTTTAGAGAATGCATTATGCTCAAACGCTGTTTTAATTAAAAACCACGGTCTTATTACCTGCGACAATCACTCGATTTTGCACATGCCAGTTCACAGCACGCGCCAAGACGTTGCGCTCGATATCACGACCAATGGCTCGTAATTCTGTCACGCCTTGACGATGGGTCACGCGGTGAACATCTTGCTCGATAATAGGCCCTTGATCAAGCTCAGCGGTGACATAATGCGCGGTGGCACCAATCAGTTTCACCCCTTTATCATACGCTTGACGGTAAGGATCGGCACCCACAAAAGCTGGCAAGAATGAATGGTGAATATTGATTACCTGCATCGGCCAGCGTTTCACAAAATCAGGTGACAGTATTTGCATGTAACGCGCTAATACAAGCAAATCATTACCTTCCATCAGTTTATGAATCTGCTCTTCTGCCTGCTCTTTATTGTTTTTATTGACAGCCACATGGTGAAATTTGATACCGAAGTTTTTGACTGCTTGACGTAAGTCAGGATGATTGCTGACCACACAGGTAATCTCGCAGTCCAGCAAACCGCGCTGATGACGCCATAATAAATCTAACAATGCGTGATCGAACTTGGATACCAAAATACCCACTTTGGTCTTAATTGCATTGTTATGGAGACGCCAATCCATGTTGTGGCGTTTGGCAACCGTATGTCCAAAGCTGACCTCAAAATTGTCAATAATTTCGCTTAACCCTGCCAAAGCAAACTCCAAACGCATAAAGTATTGACCGCCTTCATGAGCCGTTGAATACTGATCAAGCGTAATAATATTCGCACCATAGCGATGGATAAACTCAGAAACCGCTTGTACGATACCCGCTTGATCTTTGCATTTGATCAACAGTGTCGCCGTGTCGCTAGCATCAGTGGTAGGTAAAGCACTAGAAGTAGTGTTTGACTCGATATCCGATGAGGGAACCGTCTTGATAGTGTCTGACATAATACGCCCAATTAAAAAATAATGACTGATCGCTGAAAAACTGTTATCAGCGTAGTAAACCGATTATTTTAATCTTTTTTGCAATGTTTTGCTGAGCGTGTTGGTTGTTTTTGGTTATTCAGATTGATTTAGTTATTTAAAAGGGTAATGCAAAAACCCCCAACGTGGCGTTGAGGGTTTTATAACTAACTGGTTACTATGTGAACTTATTGAATAATATAAGTCTTAGTCGTGACATTACTATTCGGTGCAGTAGCAGAGATTCTAAAGTAGTCCCCTGCTGCACAACCATCCAACGTATAGTTGCTGATGGTTCCTAAGTTTTGACCGAGAGCGCCTGTGTTCACCAAAGCAGGGACTTTACTGAAACCTCCAACTTGCTCTACTGTACAACTTTTATCATTACTGTCTGTTTTGTCAACAGCGGTTGCAGCAATAGTCGTACCAGAAGGCATTGGGTTTAGGTCGTAGAAACCACCGCTATTCGTACGAACATTAACCATCGTTGCTGAGCCACTGATCACTTGTGTCGTCAGCATATTACCTAGATTGTTTAATAAGGTAAAACGCGCATTACTACCGTCAGACAATAACTGAGTAGTTTGATAACGTACAATAGCATCCAATCCTGAGTTACATGTATTGGCTTTATTTGGCGATACAAAGTTTGAAATAAAACTCTGTTCAAAACTGTCTTTTTTTGATTGACTGTATGTTGGGAATTTAAGTTGTATAAATCTATCCAAATTATTCTCACACATACCGCTTGCTTGTGTAGTCAATGGATACGTAAATTCACCAGCTTCAAATGTACCGTTTTCATTGTCATCACGGAAGGTATCACCAATATTATGAACAAAGGTATCTACCCCCTCATCCCATGCGTTATTGGCATTGTTATCAATATAAGCTTTTTCGCCTTCTGCTACAGCTAAAATACTCACACGTCCATCACCTGGTCTTGGGTTTTGGGTTGAGAAAGTCACATTACAAACGCCATCAGTAGTGGTACAGCTAGCAGGAGAGACTTTACCACCTTCAGCCGTTAAGTTTACCACTGTACCATCTGGTACTGAGTTCCCATTACGATCTACCATTCTAATAGTGATGTTAGTGCTATCGCCATCCATACTCCAATCTAAAACGTTTTTCTCTTGTGAGATACTTAAACCATCTTGCGTCACGCGCGAGCTAGCGATCGATATACCTTTAGATAATGCATTGATACGACCATCTCGAGAAAGTGAAGCCTTAATCTCCACAGGCCCTGGTGTAGACCCAGGATAAATATTGACAGATACATTACCATTTTCATCAGTCCTAGCAGGAATGTTAGAACGATTACCTAATACGCCAAAGGATAGACCCAGTGGTGATTTTTCTAAGGATAAAACCACATCGGCATTGGCAAGAGGCGTTTTATTAGAATAAACCGTAAACTCAACCTCTCCTGTCGCAGAAGAGCCACTATTTGCAATGCCAAGTGTTAATGGATTAGAGGTATATACAATTGAGGTTGCCTCAGGAGCCTGCACAGTAATATTGGTAGATCGTACTGCATTACCTACGTTTGCAGATATTGTCACAGGACCACTACAAAGGGTATCATCATCATTAATCGATTTATAAACCACCTCTACCATACCATTAGCATCAGAAGTTATTTGTGCTGGAATCTGTCCACAACTCGCATTAAGATTAACTGACACACCATTCAATATATTTCCTTCTGCATCAGAGACGATCAAAGACAATGCAGTCTGCGCACCTGATGATAGATTGACACTCTCAACAGAAAAAGCACTTAGGCTAACTTTGGTCGATTGAACTGAAAAAGTTTTATCTACAGTCGCTGTATTACCTGCAAAGGTTGCGGTCGCAGAAATAGTATAAGCTCCTGATACTTCAGTTCCCGTTGGCTTTAAGAATATACGAGCGAAGCCTTCACTATCTGTTAGTACTGAGCCTGACGTAGTTTGTGACAACATCACCCCTGTAGCATCGATAGCAAAGCTCACTTTAGCCCCTGCGACAGGTTCATTTTTTTCGTCAGTTATTAAAACCTCATAGTAAGCACCGTCTAAACCGATTGAAGTAACTGGATTGCTATTTATATCAACCAGATTACTAGTAGCTATATTGAGAGTATCAATAGTAGAACCACCATCCCCCGTCCCAGGCTGAGTCACACCCGTATCAGGCTCGGGGGCAATTGTATCAGTACCATCGCCACCGCCGCATCCAGCCAAAGTCAGTGATAAGGTTAGTGCAGTCAGCTGAAATAGCTTGGAAGCAGGTAATGAGCTATATGACATTTTGAGACTCCGCATAAGCAGTAATTTATTTGAGCAAATAGGTAAATATCAGTACACAGAATCATATTAGATTGGTAATGATACATAGGTTTACATTGATGCTAGTTGTATTAACAGATTGTATTAAATATATAACAGCAACTTTACTGACTTTTGTTATAACTTACAACTAAAAATTAATGGTTACTATTAAACAATCAACAACATAGAGCGCTTATTTCAGGGTATAATAGCCATCCTTTAGATCGGCAGTAATTATAAAAATATTTGAGTATTCATCTGTTTTATGGTATAAATGTCGGCTTTAAAATTTTCTGAATTGGTTAGCCTGTTATTTGCCTTTAGATAGCAGTCATATCAGCTCAACCTTCATATAGTTTTGTTTGGTGCAAAGCTGCCGCTTGCTGTGTCCATGCCGCAAAAACGTGCAACTTGCCCAGACTGGTATGAGAAAAACTCATACCTCATAGATTAGGAGTTCGCCATGTCTCGAGTTTGCCAAGTGACTGGAAAGCGCCCTATGGTGGGTAATAATGTTTCGCACGCAAACAACAAAACCCGTCGTCGCTTTCTACCAAACCTACACAACCATCGTTTTTGGGTAGAGTCTGAAAATCGTTTTGTACGTCTACGTGTGTCTACCAAGGGTATGCGCATCATTGACAAACTAGGTATCGATAAAGTGTTAGCGGATCTACGCGCACAAGGTCAAAAAGTTTAAGTGAATATTAGCAGCTTATAAATAACGATAATTTTCGTTATTAAAGCTGCTTTTCTGCTACCACATGAGTAGCAACTTATTACTTAAGACGCATACCTATCGTTTTAAGACCCCTCATTTACAGGAAAGCTATCATGAGAGATAAAATTAAATTAGTATCAACAGCGGGTACTGGGTATTACTACACCACTACTAAAAACAAGCGCACTATGCCTGGCAAAATGGAAATCAAAAAATTTGATCCAAAAGTACGCCAGCATGTGATCTTTAAAGAAGCTAAAATCAAATAATCTCCATTTTTATAAATGGTACTATTTGAACAAAAAGAAGGGTTTATCAATCGATAAACCCTTCTTTTTATGCTTGTATATTTAGCTATCTTCAGCTCGCTAATAAACTAAAGATCAGCTGTAGTGTGTTGGCTCTTTATCATAGACGTGAGCGTGCCATTTACTCATCTGTTTTTGCATGATGACCTGAATCGCCGCATGAATCATATGTTGACCAATCGCTTGGGTATCGCTACCCAATAGCTCTTTTAGCTTATCAGAGAAATCAATGGTCATAAGCGGCGCTTCATCTTGTTCAGCGTCACGCAACAACAATTTACCATCTTCAGCCTCTACCAGCTCAAGAGTGGTCTCTTTCGCAAATCCTGCAAATTGATCGGTACTCTCGCTATCTACTTCTATATCATTATCGATATCGTATGGCATTCATTTGTTCCTTATTGTCCCGTCTGATACTTGCAAACGAATTGGTAATGGCAAAAAATCTATTCACTACAAAAATCCATTCAGCAAATTTCTCGTCTTAAATCTTTCGTCTTTTAGTAACGCGGGTAAAACTGTCTTACTCATACAATGGACGCTTTGACCTTGGATTTCAAGGTTTGTCACACAAGTCTTCTATATAAGTAAGCGTTTGAGAGGCTATCCAAACTCAACGCCAGTATCTCAGTTTGGCTAAGGTGAATAAAAATGCGACAAACATGCCAAGGTAATACGTCAATTTTAACTCAAAGGTTGGATCACGATATTTGAATGGTAGTGCCACAGTGGCAGTAGCGGTAGGGAATATCAGTAGCATAATGAGCCAATTTTCAATCACATTTAGCCAGTCTTGAAAACTTGTACCATGACGCAGCGATGCTAAGCCCATGAATAAGCAAGCTATAATCAAACTAGTAAACAAGCCATTTGGTAAGTCTTTTGGATAGATAATTTTGGCAATACTAGCTGGTACGATTCGCATATAAAATTCCAGCCATACTTATAAGGTATGGCTCAATGATTAAAAAAAAGTGTAAAAGATAGCTCGTAAAAAAATAACAACGCTATATTTATGAATGCACATTATTTTTGCTGATCGTGATGTTAACTATAACTCCCCATCAACCACAACATTGACACACAAGCAGTCAACCAGCCAAGCGTCAGCGCATTTCTGGTTTCAATATGCAGACCTTTAACTTTATTAAGCACTCGCGAGCCAAGCCAAAAAAACAATGGGATGCCAAGCACAAAGGTAGGTATGACTACAGCAGCATGACGCAATACGACGCCAACGTCATCGCCAATCATTAAGCGAAAACCATAGCCTGCTAAACTTAGCACAAGCGCAAAAATAGCCAAGCCAATTGTAATCCCTTTTGGTACTAAGCTACGATGCGGCCTAGTATCTGTGATTGGCTCAGAACGCACTGACGAGGGAACGGGTTTGTTTGTGTTCATAGTTTACCTTTACATAACCTACCATCGTATAAATGACGAGTACACCGCGTATTTTAATGATACCGATGTTACTGATCAGCCCTAACGAGTGCCAACTCTTCACGCATCGCATCGATAGCAGCTTTATAATCTTCTTGGTTGAAAATTGCAGAACCAGCGACAAACATATCCGCGCCTGCTTCAGCAATTGCACGAATATTACTGGCCTTGATACCACCATCGACTTCTAACCTGATGTCTCGACCGCTAGTAACAATGCGTTGACGGACTTGGCGAACTTTATCTAAAGTGCTCTCAATAAACGACTGCCCACCGTATCCAGGATTGACGCTCATGAGTAGGATTTGATCGACCTTGTCCATAACATAATCTAAATGATGTAATGGCGTTGCTGGATTTAATACCAAGCCACATTCTGCCCCACCATCTTTAATCAGCTGTAAAGAACGATCAACGTGCGCGCTGGCTTCTGGATGAAAAGTAATAATGCTCGCACCTGCATCTAAAAACTGTTCAATCATGCTATCAACAGGCGAGACCATCAGATGTACGTCGATAGGCGCATCAACTCCATAGTCACGCAGTGCTTTACAAATCATACTACCAAATGTCAAATTCGGCACGTAATGGTTGTCCATGACATCGAAATGAATCACATCAGCGCCCGATTCCAGTACTTTTTCAACTTCTTCGCCCAAACGTGCAAAATCGGCTGACAGTATCGAAGGTGCGATAAGATAAGGTTTTGGAGAACTGATCATAAGGATCTACCTAATTCATGTTTAAATAAAAGACGAGCAAAATATAAAGGATGTTATAACGGAGGTAAGCGCTTTCAATATTCAGATCATATCAAAGATACGAACCGTTTTATGCTTAAATGACTAGCGCGGCTTATATTGTGTCTTACAATATGCGCGACCAACTTCAAAAGAGCGCTTCGCCTCGTGTTTGGTCGCACGGTTACTGACTCGTTGACGCCATAAGCGAAAAGACGACGGCTTGAGCTCTTGACGCATAAGCTTAATAACGTCAGGCTCACTAAGACCATAGCTATGTTCAATGGCGCCAAATGGTGTTCTGTCTTCCCACGCCATCTCTATTACTCGTGAGACCTGAGCCTCATCCAGCACTCTATTCCCAGCCTCATTCGTTGACTGCTCAATCATATCACTTGATTGCACTGAACTTGTCAGCTTCTCGTTGGAATTAGTACCAATATCAGCATGCTGTTTATCTTTCAAAGCTGCGTCCATGTCCGCTTGCATGGTAGCGAGCGTAGATTCAGAATCACTAGAATCCGATGATTGATCTTTTAAATCTACTGCGGCCAAATCTTGATAACTTGCCATAAGACTTACCTTTTTTGAATCAAACGATACAACAAAAAAAACATCATATTAAAACTTAATTAAAAATCTAGCGAAGCTGCGCCATACGCCAATGATGATCGATATGGTCGTTAATCACGGTTTGAATAAAATAATAACTGTGATCATGACCACCTTGATAACGCAGTGTTAAGGGCTGCTTAGCTTTTTCACAAGCGTCTTGTAATGTAGACGTTTGCAATTGACCTTCTGCTAAAAAGTTATCGGCTGCCCCTTGATCGACCAAGATACTCGCATACTGCCGACCGACTTTTTCAATCATCTTTGAAGCATCTGCTTGCGCCCACAATGACTTATCATCACCAAAGTACTCAGTATAAGCCGCTTGTCCCCATGCTGACTCACTGGCGGCACAGACAGGCGATAGCGCCGACACGCTAACAAATTTGCTAGGAAACTTAAATCCTAGTAATAGTGCCCCATGACCACCCATCGAGTGCCCTGTGATGCCAATCGTATCAATGGGAAACTCTGAACGTAACAAATCATACAGCTCTTCAACGATATAACTCTCCATGTTGAAGTTGTCTGCCCAAGGTGCTTCTGTCGCGTCGACATAATACCCTGCCCCTTGACCGACAAAGTAGCGCTCATCATTAGGAACCTCTATGGTTTCTGCTTCGTCTGATGCTGGCACGCTACGTGGGGAAGTATCGGGTGCAATGAAGATCATGCCAAGCTCGCTACATCTCTGTTGAAAATGCGCTTTATGAGTGACATTATCGGCATTACACGTCAAACCTGACAAGTACAAGATAGCAGGACAGCGCTGACCTGTGAGTGCTTCATCAGGCAAGTAAATACTGAACGTCATCGGTGTTTTGGTGGCGGTTGATTGATGACTATAATAGTGCTGTTCACCATTAAAGCAGCGATTCACACTTTTTTGTGTGAGTTGGCTATTGGCAGACAAGCGATGACTGTAAGACTTTTTCATGAGTGACATCCTTTTTATCCAAAGTAAAATACACAATGACTTATAAGAAGCACTTATAAGATAATACCGACAATGTTAAGATTTTAGATACTGTTGAATCATCAGTCCGTTGTAGCTACAGTAGTATCCGCTGACTGAGAAGAAGCGCCTTCAGGCAATACATTAATCGTGGCTACCTCATTATCAATCACGCTTGCCACAGGGGGTCTTGTTTTATCAAACAGCACTTGCTCGAATGCAGGAAGCGCTGTTTCCATAAGACTACCAACGGCCATCTGCGGCTCTGATGGTTCAAACCCCATCAACTCCTCGCGCTCATGCACACGTACTCCTGCGTCCTTAAAAGCAGCTTCAAAACTGGTATTGCTGCGCAGACTCTCAGCAAAGAACGCTTGCCCAAAATACGTCATTTCAGCGGTGTTGGTACAACCAAACGACGGTCTATCAGCGGCTGATGCCGTAATTACCACAGTGGTTGGAGACGCCAGCTCATCAATGAATGAACCTGAATAACAGGCAGACACGACGATCACACGCCAACGAATGCCAGAGTCATCGAGTGCCTCACGCAACCATGCAGCATCTAGATTTTCCATCACAAGTGGCGGATTGGCCAATTGAATGATGTCTTGATTACCATGTGAAGATAAAGTGAGAAACAATACATCTTCATCCGCATTCATTTGTTGACCAATTTTTTTTAAGCCTCGCAAAATACTGGTCTTGGTCGCGATTGGCTCATCTAACCAACTATAGGTATTATTGACCAACGCCAAAGAATGGCCGCTGGTACCAAAACGCACATCAAACAATTCACGCACCTTGTTGATCTCAGAACGAAAGACATCTTGTTCAGAGAAACCTGCAACGCCCATAAAATACCAATCTGTTCTGCCCAAAACACCCGCATCAATACTGTTCAAGGCTTGTTGTAACAGTCGAGGCTGCTCATAAAACGCCGCTTCTTCTAAGACAGGCGTTACTGGCGTCTGTTTGAATATGGGCTGATCAGCGACATTACGCTGCCAGATAGTTAGGAGTGCAACCGCACCCACCAACACAATAATCCGCTCCCACCACGGTATACGTAAGCGACGAGAAAAAATCCATAATAAGGCTAGCGTTTGCCATAAAAACAGCACCAAAAATAAAATTGGTAAAAACGAGTAACTCCAATCAGGTAACCAGCCATAACTGCCCAAAAGCTGCATTAGGCTCTGTAGAAGTGCTGATAAAGTATCAGCAACCAACCACAGAATCACAGGCACAAAAACCAGCGATTGATTGCCTGCGCGGCGTGCCAAAATGATGCCGCCTAACAGAATAATCATCGGCCAAATCAGATAACTGACCAATCCTTGCTCATTAAAGAGGCTACCGCTTTCAGCCGCAAGCCACGAAAAAAGCACATTGCTGCCAAGTGCCAATAGGGCAAATACAGCAAATTGAATAAAGGTCGGTTTTACCCAAGAAAATGCCCGTGTTGACCCGACCAGCATCCACAACGTTGCAATAATATTGGCAGCGAAATTGAGCGAAAAACGCTGAAGTGATACGGTTTTTAGCGACGCAAGTGACAAAGACTTAGACCTCTAGCCAGTCAAGAAGATAAAGTGAGTCAAGTATAAGTGTCTCCATACAGCCACTGTATAACGTTATTGATCAATAACTTCTACGTGGTTGGTAGACATTAATTTCATATTGAATTCACTAGGAAATGGTGACAAATAGCGAACAATACAAGCTTTTATTTTAGCTCGCTAATCTATCGCGATTGTAACGGATTGTCGGTTAAGAGGATAAGGCTGATTTGTAAAATTTGCTTAAATTAATATAGAAACCGACAAAAAAAGGAGGTCTTATATCTAAGACCTCCTTTTTAATTCAAGACGATATATTATCTCATCAACAACTCATTGACGCGCTTCAGATAAGCCGCTGGATCTTCTAACTGACCACCGTCTGCTAATAAAGCCTGATCAAAAATGACTTGAGCAAGATCATCAAACTGCTCACTGCTTTCAAGTTTTTTGATCAATGGATGATCAGGGTTCACTTCAAGCGTTGGTTTGCTTTCTGGTACATCCTGCCCCATTTGCTTAAGCATCTGGATCATTTGCGGTGACAACTCACCTTCTCCAACCACCAAACAAGCTGGGCTATCGACCAGACGTGTTGATACTTTCACATCTTTAGCACGGCCACCTAAAGCCGTTTTTAGCTTATCAACCACAGGTTTCAATGTCTCTTGGGCTTTTTCGGCTTCCGCTTTTTCAGCCTCGTCTTGCAAGTCACCCAAATCTACAGCGCCTTTGGCGATGTTCTGTAGCGGTGTCTCATCGAACTGAGTTAAGAAATTCATTGCCCATTCATCAACACGGCTGGTCATCAAGATAACTTCGATGCCTTTTTTCTTAAACAGCTCAAGTTGCGGACTGTTTTTTGCCGCTGCTAAGTTATCTGCGGTTAGATAATAGATGGCTTTTTGGCCTTCCTTCATACGAGCTTTATAGTCTTCAAAGCTGGTCTCAAGACCGTCTTGCGTGCTGGTCGCATAACGAAGCAGTTTGGCAATACGCTCTTGATTGCCCATGTCTTCGCCAAGACCTTCTTTGATCACATCACCAAACTCTGCGTAGAACTGAGCGAATTTTTCTTGCTTGTCGCTGTCTTCGCTATTAGCCAAACTTGATAGCAAGGTCAAAATACGGCGCGCATTACCATCACGGATTGATTTGACATCACGTGACTCTTGTAGCAGCTCACGACTGACGTTCAATGGCAAATCTGCTGAATCAATCACCCCTTTAACAAAGCGCAGATACATTGGAAGCAGCTGCTCAGCTTCGTCCATGATAAACACACGTTTGACGTACAGCTTTAAGCCATGCTGCTGCTCGCGGGTATAAAGATCAACAGGCGCTTTTTTCGGGATATACAATAACTGCGTATACTGTACGCGGCCTTCAACACGGTTGTGCGTCCAAGCGAGCGGCGCATCCATATCATAAGTGATGTTTTTGTAGAAATCGGCATACTCGTCATCTTCAATTTCAGATGCTGAACGTGTCCATAGCGCGCTGGCTTTATTGATGGTTTCCCACTCATCTGTCAGCACCATCTCGCCACCAGCTGGCGTGTCGTCGTTTTCGTCTTCTTTCACATCTTCTTGCCAAACTTCTTTACGCATCTGAATCGGCAAGCTGATATGGTCTGAGTATTTATTCACTAAACGCTTGATTTTACCGCGATCAAGATAGCTGTCTTCGCCCTCAGAATATTCTTCTTTTAAATGTAAAGTGATGGCGGTACCGCGCTCTGCTTTGTTGATAGGCTCAACCGTAAAGCTACCAGTACCATCTGATACCCAGCGCACGCCTTTATCAGCAGGCTCGCCCGCTTTACGTGATTCAACACTGATGGTATCGGCCACGATAAATCCTGAGTAAAAACCAACACCGAACTGTCCGATCAACTGACCATCTTGTTTTTGTGATTCAGACAATTTGTCCAAAAATGCTTTGGTGCCGGATTTGGCGATTGTACCCAAGTTATCAATCGCATCCGCTTCATTCATACCAATACCATTGTCGGTAAAGGTGATGGTTTTGGCTTCTTCATCAACGGCAATACGTATGCGCAGCTCACCGTCATTTTCATATAGGCTGTCGTCATTGGTGGCTTCAAAGCGCAATTTATCGCAGGCATCAGAAGCGTTAGAAACCAGCTCACGCACAAAAATATCAGCATTAGAATATAGTGAATGTGTCACCAAATGCAGCAACTGCGCCACTTCCGCTTCAAACGTGTGTTTTTTTAATTCTGGATTCAGACCTTCAGCTTGAGTTGCTTCACTCATAAAAACTCCTTTAAATTCTATGAAAGACCTATTATCAGATAACGATATACTCACTAAAGCCGCTCTCGTAATATTAGAGAGCCTGTCGTATGCGATACCGTTAAACTGTCTATACTAATAGGGGCATTGAGAAAAAATTCAAGCACAAAAACCTTATCCCATAAAAAAACACCACCCATATTTGTCAAGGTAGTGTTTTTCTTAGGTGAGTACTTTTCTTATAGAAGTTTAAGAAATAAACATCCAAGCGCAGATACTAAAAACGATAACGCTAAAAACTATTCTGAATAAGCTTCTAGCAATAACTCCCAGATAGCAGTCAATTTTTTTGAAAAATGAATGTGTGTTTTCATAGCAACCTCTATATCGATTAACATCGTCTTATTAGGTACTATTAAAACCATTTTCCCAATATTTGTATAATTAATTGATTACAACTTCTTGTTTCATTTTTTAAAACCAATAGCTAAATAATGCTTTATCTTTTAACGTGGCATCGGTCGAATAGTCAGAATTTGCTCACTACGACCAAATGGGCCTTGTGTGTCATGTAGTATGCCACTGGTCAAGCCGATACCATCATCGCCATATTGCTGAACAGCCTCAATGCCTAGCCAGCGACCTTGAGGTTTGCGGTGCATGTGGATTTGCAAATCGGTGTTTGGGAACATCCATTCCAATTTTGATAAGCCAAGACCAACCCGTGGTACAACACCATTGGCGGTATCGACCATACCCAATAAATGTACTAAATCATCCGTTGGTACACCCTCGACCATCTCGAAATCATTGGTGATCCATATCATACCGCGCCCAGGACGACGCTGCGTATCGGTTACTAAGCGCACACTTTCAATAAATCCCCCTGGCCAGCCTTTCATACCGTCCCAAGCGGATAGATCCTCAGGCTTGTGCGCAGACTGCTGATCCTCAATCCCTGCAATCTCACTGGTATCTTGCGTCATTAATCGCCATGCTCGTGCGATGATCGCATCACGGCCGCGACTACTCATGACTGCTTCAATCAATTCTATGGTTTTGCCGGGTCGAATACAGCGCGTAGTAATGGTAAAGTCATCAAGCGGTATCAGGCCTAAAATATCAAGACTAATGCGAGCAATACGCATGTTGTGTTGCGGCGCATAACCATTTAGCTCAGCGGTGAGCACCCCCGTTGCTGGCGCCATATGTTGCTCGTGCTCATTCCAAGCGCCCTGCGCATGCTTAGTTGGCTGATAATGTGCGACACTGATACCGTTTTCTTGCTGTTCGCGTTTAATAAAAGTGTAATAAGCTGGCATGACCATCCTTGTTCTTGTACCAAAGCGTTCTCATGTATCTTCGCTATTAAATGACATGAAAATCTATTATTGGGAAATGTATCGTAATTCTTTACCCGTAAAAATCAGAGGATTTATTTGCTCTACCTGACGGAATATTTTTCTTTTAGAGACCAGTCTACTCAACTCTCGTTAGCGCTTTTTTTCTCATCTCAAGAATTTGGCGGCTTTTGATAATAATGAACAAGAAAAAAATCATAACCACAACGAGTAAGCCATAAAAAAGACTATAACTTTGCATAAAATTTGCGATATTTAGGAGAAGTATCAAGGCAACTAGGACAATAACAAACATATTTATTTTTAACTGTTTGTTCACCTCTTCAAGGGTGGCCTCTGCCAATACAAACTTGGTTTTCTGTTTTTTCATTCTACCTTATCCATAGTAGGTGACTTTTAACGAAGGCTGATTAGAGATTTTTTATCAAATTATAGGTGCTTAGAGCTCTACATACATAAGCTCTTGCCCTACTTACCTACCTGTGTGACAGGGATGCGTAGGGCCTTTGGTAAGCTAAATATTACGTTTTCTTCAATACCTGACAGCTCACTAGGCAAATCGCCACCCCAATCTTGCAACTGCTGTAGGACTTCTTGAATGAGCACCTCAGGCGCTGAAGCACCAGCCGTCACGCCAACACTTTGTACACCCTCCAACCAGCTGCTATTCATCTCGCTAGCATTGTCGATCAAATAAGCCCGGCAATTCATACGTTCAGCCAACTCACGTAGACGATTGGAGTTTGAAGAATTGGGTGAGCCCACAACCAAGACCACTTCACAGCGACTGGCCAAATCTTTTACCGCATCTTGGCGGTTTTGGGTGGCATAACAGATATCGTCTTTGCGCGGTCCTTGGATACTAGGAAATTTGCCCCGTAAGGCATCAATGACGCGTGCTGTGTCATCCATCGACAACGTGGTTTGGGTAACAAACGCTAAGCGCTCAGGATTTTGTACGCTGAGTGCTTCGACATCACTCTCGTCCTCAACCAGATGAATCTGACCACCGTGACGACGATTAAAGCGGCCCATCGTACCTTCAACTTCAGGATGCCCAGCATGGCCAATTAGTACTGCATCCATACCTTCTTGCGCAAACTTTGCCACTTCAATATGCACTTTAGTAACTAGCGGACAAGTGGCATCAAATACTGTCAAGTCGCGACGCTCAGCCTCATCTTCAACGGCTTTTGACACACCATGTGCCGAAAAAATAACAATCGACCCATCTGGTACTTCGTCAAGCTCTTCCACAAATACGGCACCGCGATTTGCCAAATCAGAGACAACAAATTTATTATGTACTACCTCATGGCGAACATAAATGGGTGGCTCAAAACGCGTCAATGCTTCATTCACAATCGCAATCGCACGATCCACACCAGCACAAAATCCACGAGGGTTGGCAAGATAAATTTGCATAAACAGGCCTATCATTAGATAATTTATAGTTAAAGCGTATTTTACACCGCTTCAATGTAAAAGTTGAAACAAAAGCAACGCTCTACTTTATCATAATTTGCTTTTATTGCCCTTGAAAATACCAATGTTCTATCGTTAAACGCCAGTATATGGATAGTGAATTAATCAGGGCGGCTTTATTAAAATAAAAGTCACAAAAGCAGTTTATAATAACGCATCGATTTTAACTCTTATCGCCATACATGATGGCGATTTTTATTTTTACCAGCCTTTTGCCCTTCGCTAGGACATTTTTTGGTCTTTTACTAGGACATATTGTATGACAGGTTCATTATTTATTATCACCGCCGCCTCGGGTACAGGCAAGACCTCATTGGTAAAACAGCTGCTTGCCACCACCAATGATTTGACCGTCAGTATTTCACATACCACTCGCGCACCACGTCCTGGCGAGATTGATGGTCAGCACTATCATTTCACTGATGTCGACAGCTTTACTAACGGTATCATTGCAGGCCAGTTCTTGGAGCATGCTGAGGTATTTGGCAATTATTACGGCACGTCTGAGCAAAGTGTCCGCACCCAGCTTGCGGCAGGTATTGACGTGATTTTGGAGATTGACTGGCAAGGAGCGACGCAGATCAGAAATATGTTTGCCGATGCCATTATGGTTTTTATTTTACCGCCCAGTCTGACGACACTGCGTCAACGTCTCTCAACCCGTGCACAAGATAGCGTAGAAGTGATTGAGCAGCGCCTTGCTGGCGCAGTTACTGAAATGGCACAATACGTAAATGCGGACTATGTGGTTATCAATGACAACTTTGAGGTGGCCTTAGCTGAACTAAAAGCCATTATCGTGGCTGATAGACAAACCCTCAAACGCCAACAACAACGCTATCATCGTACCATTACCAATCTACTGAGCGATAAAGCAGACGAATAAGCAAAGTATGGCTTACTATTCATAAGTCATTTGAGAAGTGAATATAAAAAGCAACTACGCGACTGCGCAAAAAATGCTATAATGTCTGGCTATTACTTTTTTATATTTTTGATATTATTTTTATTGAGTGGCGGCCCGTGTCCGTGACTGGTAAAAACAACCGAGGTAGCTATTTATGGCACGAGTGACGATTGAAGATTGCTTAGATAATGTTGATAATCGCTTTGAACTGATTTTAGTGGCAAGCAAACGTGCCCGTCAATTGGCTAAAGGTATCGCAGAGCCATTGGTTAGCGTCGATAACGACAAGCCTACCGTATTGGCATTGCGTGAAATTGCTGCTGGTAAAATCACACGTGATATTTTAAATCAGCCAGAGCATCACTTTGCAACCAGTTCACTGGATTTGGCATTGTCAGGCGATCACAGCTTCTAATAAATCGCTTTGATAACGTCCACTGTATAGCATCATAAAGCAATTGATTGTTTTATAGATATATACATGGTGACGATAGAGACCACAGCACAGGCTGTGGTTTTTTGGTTGTAACGACATCGTTTTGATGGTTGTAATTGCCATTTATACCTCAAAATAAACCTTTGAGGCAGAATTTTTAAGTTTTTATCATCCCTACTCGCTTATCAGTTGACTTTGAATACGATTTGCGATTAATTAGAGAATGGTCTAACTGTCTTTAGCTTTTTCATTAGGCTTCTATGTAGTAGTCAGCATTCAATTAAGTCACTGTTTATCTTGATAGTTTATTACTTTGATAAGCAGTTAGACAAATAGATAATGGAAATAGGATTGTTGCTTTATGAGTCAAACCTTACCCAAACTCAGTCATCATCTGGTAGATGAAGCTCAATATAACTTACTGCGCTCAGTAGGTTATCTCACTGCTGCTGAACGGCGTGATATTGTTGATGCGTGCGAGTTCGGTGATGTTGCGCATATTAAAGACAAGCGCAAATCAGGAGAGCCTTATATCACCCACCCTATTGCGGTGGCTGAAATATTGGCCGGTTTTCGCTTAGATCGAGATACGATTATCGCAGCAATTTTACATGATACCGTCGAAGATACTGATGTGAGCGATGAGCAGCTTAGAGAGCGCTATGGCAAGGCCGTGGCAAGGTTGGTTGATGGGGTGACCAAACTCAAATCCTCTTCACATAACAAGCAACAAAATAAAGCTGCGACTTTTCATAAGATCTTGACTGCCACATTGGCCGATCCTCGTGTCTTGATTATTAAGCTTGCTGACCGATTACACAATATGTCCACGCTTGACGCTGTGCGCCCTGAAAAGCAGCGTACAACGGCCCAAGAAACCTTGGACTTTTATGTACCGTTTGCGCGTCTAATGGGTCTCAATGATATTGCTGATTATATCGAGGTGCTTTGTTATCGCAATCTCAACTCGGATATGTATAACAAGATCTCTGATAAGCTTTTGCAACATGGTCTTGGACGTAACTTTCAAAAAGAAGCCATTCATCGCTACTTAAATATTGTTCTCACCAATTTAGAATTGAATGGACTGGTCAAGGTCTTAGACAATCGCGTGGTCATCTACCGTCAGTTTTTCCGCAATCGCGGTGAGATCAATGCTTTACTGCGTCATTATGCGTTTGAGATTGTCCTCGACAATATCGAATCTTGTGACAAGCTGGCTTATTATCTGATTAAAAAATATCAAATTGATGACAGTCATATCGCTGATAATATTCGCAGGCCGCTCCCAGGCGGTAGTCAGTCGCTCACATTAATTTATGAGCGTGACAATGATGTTGTAAAAGTAACCATTTTGACCAAGCAAATGCAAAACGCGGCCAGACTTGGTGTTATTGGTGCAGAGCACGCATCCGATATCAGTCAGTCGGTGATTCAAGCCTCATTACGTAATATGAAAGACTTGGTCGACGAAGACAATTTGAATGAAAATAGTCCTGATTTTTCAGCAGCTGTTTCTACTATTAATGAGCTGATGGATTACCTGCATTCTAGTAAAATCATCTGTTACAGTCCGCAAGGTCGCGCTTATGAGTTACCACAAGGCGCAACCGCACTAGATTTTGCTTATGCCGTTGGACCCATGGTCGGTAATGTCGCAGTCGGCGCTAACATCGATGACAAAGCGGCAAAATTGGGCACGGTGGTCAAAAACGGACAGCTCATTGAGATTGAGGTAAACAGTCACTCAGAACCAAAAGCAGAGTGGCTTGGCTTTGTCGTGACAAACAAAGCTCGTGAAGAGATTTTGCGGTGGTTTAAAGATTTATCTATTGATGATAAACGCCATCATGGTCAGCAAGCACTGGATCGTGCCCTTAGAACCTACCAAAAAAGCCTTGACGACTTAACAGAGAATGACTGGAAAAATCTTACAGAATGGCGCGGATTGACAGAAAAAGACGCCTTGTTTGAGCAAATCAGCTCTGGTACCTTGCTGCCGCAATTGGTGGTTACGCGCTTGTTTAGTGATGAAGTAAATGATCTGCAAGCAAAAGAACATAACGAAGATATGACCCAGCCCCAGCAATTAATTGTCAACGCGTCTGGCGTTGAGCTTGATTTTGCCAATTGTTGTCATCCCATTTATGGTGATCCTATTGTTGGTCATTTATCGCGTCACGGTCTGGTTGTGCATCGACATAAATGTTTCTCCATTGATGACATTCGCAAAGACAACCCTTATCAAGTGATACAGCTGCGCTGGCGCAGTGATAAAGCTGTCAAGCAAGGTGATCCGGGTGAACATGACATAAAAAATACAGGAAAGATTCGTTTTCCAGCTTATTTGAAATTGTCTATTTCTTTAAGCGATGAACAAATTACAGAAGTTATTTATCATTTACGCCAGTTGAATATTGGTGTTGAAACCATTGATGTGCGTAGTAGTGACACTATTGTTCACATTATTGTACGTAGCCGCAATCACTTAGCACAGGGTATTCGTGAACTGCGCTCCTTACTTGGCTTCCCAAATATCATACGTCTATACCAATTGTAATTAGATGATAAGATTGGCTTTATTAACTATTCAATGGCATCGATATATAAAATAAGCCCCATTTAGAAAGACGTAAAACAGTGATAAACTGTTTTGCTTACTAGTAAATAGACGAAAAGCGTGTTTTTATTTATAGTGTCGTCTTTAGACACGCAATGCGTCTTTGTAAATCAAACCAAAAAGCTATTGACCCGAAAACTATAAACCCAAAAGCTGTAAAAAGGACATAATATGACTCGTCAAACCATTCAGACAGACAAAGCCCCTGCCGCCGTTGGCACTTATTCACAAGCCGTAAAAGTTGACAAAACCGTCTATATCTCAGGACAACTCGGTTTTGATCCTGAGACTATGGAATTAAGAGAAGGTTTTAAAGCGCAGGCTGAGCAAGTTTTTGAAAACATCAAAGCCATCTGCGAAGCTGCTGGCGGTAGCTTGAATGATGTGGTTAAGTTTAATGTGTCATTAACCGATTTGAACGACTTTGCGGTTTTAAATGAAGTGTTTGTTGCCAATTTAAGCGAGCCATATCCAGCCCGTGCTGCGGTACAAGTAGCTGCATTGCCAAAAGGTGGCGTGGTTGAGATTGAGTCCATTCTATACATTGACTAATACGGATATCACTACCGTATAAATGCTCAAATACTTAAGATTACGTAACCTTTTTCAACGTAAGCCCAAATATCACTATTTGGGCTTATTGCTATTATCTTTTCTCAATCATCATGCAATTGTCTAAAATTTAACTGCCTAAAGGCGATGGGTGTATTTTATGTTGGTACAAGTTGCTCTGCCCGTCCCCCTTTATCGGGTATTTGACTATAGTCTACCAGCAGAGATGAGCGCGTTGCCAAATGCATCGATACCGAAAATTGGCACTCGTGTCGAAGTGTCATTTGGTCGCCAAACCTTAATCGGTATTGTCATTGCCCATATTCCTGAGGCAGACAGTAGCGTTCCTTTGAATAAGATAAAACCTATTAATAAGTGCTTGGATGCTGACCCCATCTTAGACGATAGTATGCTAAAGCTGGCCTATTGGCTGGCGCGCTATTACCATTATCCATTAGGGGATGTCTTAGCCGTCATTTTGCCAAGCTTGGTTCGCCAAGGTAAACCTTTAGATCTTCTGATCACGCATTGGCGAATTTTGCCTCATGTGACGGATGATGATTTCCGTGCCAATGCCAAAAAGCAAAAACAGCAATTTGATATGCTAAAGCTGCATGGCGAACGCGGCGCCAGTGAGGACATTCTGTTACTAGAAGGAATGCAAAGAGAGTTCTTGAAGACACTCGAAGACAAAGGACTCATCGAACGTTATATTGAGTCAAAACAAGCCCCTTCTCCTGTCAAATTAGCAAAAATGCCGTTGGATCTGAATGCGGAGCAACAGCGTGCCGTTGATGCCATTATTGCAGCCCATGAAGCCAAGCGCTACACAGGTATTTTGTTAAATGGCATTACAGGTAGTGGTAAGACGGAAGTCTATTTGCAAGCGATGCAAGCGGTATTAGAAGCAGGAAAGCAGGTTTTGATTCTTGTGCCAGAGATCGGTTTGACACCGCAGACACGTGCGCGCTTTGCCAGTCGATTTGCAGCGCACATCGTCTTACTACATTCAGGAATGAACAACACCCACCGCTTACAAGGATGGCAAGACTGCCGTACTGGTCATGCACAAATCATCATTGGTACACGCTCAGCTCTTTTATATTCTTTTGCAGATCTGGGACTTATTGTCGTGGATGAAGCACATGATGGCTCATATAAGCAGCAAGACACGTTGCGTTATCATGCCGCTGACGTTGCCCTATATCGTGGCTTTCAGCACAACATACCTGTCGTACTTGGTACAGCCACGCCTTCTCTTGAGCATCTAAAATTGGTCGATGAAGGTAAACTAGTAGAGTATCAACTGCTGACTCGGCCTGGTAATGCTAACCCTGCGACGATGCAGCTCATTGATGCTCGGCTACAAAGTACTCATCAGCAAACCACTGACGATGGCGCACGTTATGACACTGGTCTGACCGATGCACTCATTGGTGCAATACGTCAAACGCTAGAGGCAGGCGATCAAGTATTGATCTTTTTAAACCGTCGTGGCTATGCGCCTGTTTTGCTCTGCAAAGCCTGCGGCTGGCAGGCAGACTGTCCTCGTTGCGATGCTCATTTAACGGTTCATTATAATAATCAAGCTCAGCACAGCCATTCTTATTTAAAATGTCATCACTGCGATTGGCAAGCTTACATCCCTGCTGCCTGTCCTGATTGCGGCAGTCAAAACTTAGATGCTAAAGGCATGGGGACCACCAGACTGAGCGAAAACCTACATGCCATCTTTGCCAACCCACAAACCAGTAAAGATCTCTACCCTATTATTCAGATTGATCGTGACACCACACGGTTGAAGAACAGCTGGGAAAATATTTATCAACGTATCAATGAAGGCAAGCCTGCTATCTTAGTCGGTACACAAATGGTTGCCAAAGGTCATCATTTCCCCAATGTCACCCTTGTTTGTTTGCCCAATGCCGATCGCGGGTTTTTATCAGCAGATTTTCGCTCGCCTGAGCATACTGCCCAATTGATGGTTCAGGTGGCTGGACGCGCTGGACGTGGTGACAAAGCAGGACGCGTACTGATTCAAACCTTGCAACCTGACAATGAGCTATTATTAAAACTAGTCAAGGACGGTTATCTGTCGTTTGCCCGTGAATTGCTACAAGAACGCAAAATAATGGGTTTGCCTCCTTATAGCTATGCCGCGCTCATACGCTGTGAAGGCAAAACAATGGCAGCTACCACGCAGGCCCTAAAAGATGCCATTGAGCTGTTACCAACTGCTCATAATCTGGCTGTGCTTGGCCCTATCGATGCACCAATGAGTAAAAAAAACAGCCGCTACCATGCGCAAGTACTACTATTAGCTAAGGATCGACAACAATTACACCGCATCTTAAACCAGTGGTGGCAACCTGCAATCGCGCTTCCAAGCGCCAAATACCTCAAACTTACTTTAGATATTGACCCTATAGGCTGGTGATGTGAGTTTTACGTCGTCACTACAACCTCTGATGCCTAGCTATGTTAAATTTATAATCACGATATAGGCTGCTACTTAAAGCTGCATCGCTATACTGTGCAGAGTCAGTATAGACTAGATCCTCCCACCCTTCTGAATTTGAGTATTGCTATGACGCCAGAAAAGTCAGACTCTACATCTAACAATCCTCATCAAAGTGATGCTCATACACATCAGCCGCACTCTGATGATACGCATGATGGATATGATACACATGACAGTCATGAGCATGAGCCACACTCTACACGGTCTGTCGCAGCACGAGATACGAAAGGCTATCAGCGAACGTTACTTTTTAGCTTTATTATTATTACCAGTTATATGTTCATCGAAGCGATTGGTGGCTGGCTTACAGGAAGCTTAGCGTTATTGTCTGATGCAGGTCACATGCTGAGTGATTCCATAGCACTTGGTGTCACCTTGATGGCTTTTAAAATTGGCGAAAAATCTGCCACGCACCAAAAAACCTTTGGTTATAAGCGCTTTGAGATTTTAGTTGCGACGGTAAATGGGGCAACATTGATTGTCATTGCTTTAATGATTTTCTATGAAGCCATCAAACGCTTTAGCTCACCTCCTGAAATTGCGACTCAAGGTATGCTGATTGTGGCGATAGTCGGCATGTTGATCAATATCTTGGTGGCGTGGCTCATGCATCGAAGCCAACACAATAACAGCGATCATACACACAGTCATGGTAAAGAAGACACTCAACCATCAAGTAAAAAACAACCTGTCAATCTCAATATGCATAGTGCTTATTTGCATGTATTGAGTGATTTGATGGGTTCAGTTGCTGCCATCATTGCTGCTCTATTGATGATGGGATTTGGGTGGGTCTGGGCAGATGCAGTCGCCTCAGTGATCGTCGCCGTCCTGATATTAGTCAGTGGTTATCGTGTTGTACGCAACTCCGTTCATATTCTCATGGAAGGTACGCCGTCTCATATATCTTTAGTCGAGATTGAGCAAGAACTACAAGAACACCCGCAAGTAAAAGAAGTCCATGATCTGCATGTTTGGAGTATTACTAGCGGTTTAAACGCTTTATCCTGTCATGTGACTGTCGATGGAGACATGAGTATTCATGACTCAAGTATCTTGATTGCCAATCTTGAGCAAAGACTGCTTACCCTTGATATTCATCATGCCACCATTCAGGTTGAAAGCTCGTCACATCCGCAAACTCAAGCGCATAGCAGTGCGCTGGTTTGTGATATATCAGAACGTACAGAAATTATGGATAGCCATATGGGTCATCATCATTAAGATAAACAGAGTAAATTTGCAAGAGACGTCATCTGAGTTGAGCACACGTTACATTCATTTTTGTCATTGCAATTGCACATGAAAAACGCTGAAAAAATCGGTCTTATTGTCATATTTTTTATATAAATTCTGTATACTTGAGGCTTACACGCTTTATTCATCATTACGGTGACCTTCTATTATGTCTAAACGCTCAGCGCCCTTTGTTGCCCCAGACCATATCGAAGACCCTACGTCAAAGGACGGCAAAAAACACGCCAAAGTTTTGCTGTCAACGCTACAAGAAGACATCGCCCGTTTTCGTAATGAGCAATTTCCACCTGATATTTTGCGTCAAATTCGTGACATGCCTATTTATGAAGGCAATTTAGCCGAAGTGCAGGCTTATCAACAGGATTGGCAGTCTCTACTAGAACGCGCAGTGGCTTTTTATCCTGCTGCCAATCTGCCACCTGATTACCTGCCATTACCTGCCAGCCTTGAGATACCGCAGTTTATTTATCATGTTCAGCGCCTACATCTGACCAAGACACGCGCCAAAGAATCCAAAAGCTTCGGCTCGGTAGGGGCACTGACTGACAAATGCGGTGATTATACGCCTGATGAAATTGCGCGCATGTCTGCCGTGTTTGATAATGATGAGGAAGCACGTTTGGTTGCGCACCGTGAATTTATCGATTTGCGCGCGTATGTTTTTTGCCGTGATAGCAAAGGTGAGATGTTAGAGCCAGAGCGCGTTCGCTTTTATCGTACAGGTCTTATCGTACATGCCCTACCTGATTTTAAGATCGTAGATAGTCGGCAGACGCCGCGTAAGCGCCGTAATGATGCTTATAGCAATCCACTTGCGGATAATGGTATTTGGAAAATTTACCGTAAAAAATAACTCAATTCGATGGCTTATAGCACCATCGGCTTAAGCTTTACCATTCTATATTATTTGTTTTATCGTCACCCTTAAGGATACAAAATGTTCGCTGCCGCCGCCGGCTCACCAAATTTAATGTTACAAGCTACGATTTTCTTGGGCGCAGCGCTGCTCTTTGTACCTCTTGGCAAACGCTTCGGTATTGCAACTGTATTAGGCTATCTCATCACAGGGTTGATACTGGGACCAAGTGCTTTAGATGTAGCGGGCGATGCTGAGAGCCTATTGCATTTTTCTGAGTTTGGCGTGGTCATGCTATTGTTCATCATTGGTCTTGAACTTCAGCCATCACGGCTTTGGGCATTGAGGCGCTCTATATTTGTGTTGGGTGGTCTACAGGTCGGTCTTACCGGCACATTACTAATGGGGCTTTTACATCAGTTTTTTGGCTTACAACTGGACACCGCTTTTATCGTCGGTTTTGGCCTCGCCCTTTCTTCTACCGCTTTTGTACTTCAGATATTGACCGAAAAACAGCAGCTCTCAAGCACGCATGGCCGTGAAGCATTTACAATTTTATTATTCCAAGATATCGCTGTCATTCCACTACTGGCTGTCATTCCGTTTTTATCAGGCGTACGTGAACAAAGCTATGATTTGATTTATTTTGGTAAGGTTTTTGCCGTTTTTGCCGGTCTCATCTTTGCTAGTCGTTATATTATTCGACCGTTTTTTAAGTTTGTCGCATCAAGCGGTGCATCAGAATTACTCACAGCTGTCGCATTATTTATCGTGATGGGTGTGTCTATTTTGATGGGGCAAATTGGTCTATCGATGGCATTGGGCGCATTTTTGACAGGGGTGTTGCTGGCGGATTCAGAGTATCGTCATGAGCTAGAAGCCAGTATCGAACCTTTCAAAGGACTGTTGTTAGGCTTGTTTTTTATGTCGGTTGGTATGTTAACCGACGTCAAGCTCATTTTGTCAGAGCCCCTCTTTATTATTGGCTGTGCTGTAGGACTTATGGTCATCAAGTTTGGTGTCATTGCCGCAATTGCTAAGGTTTTGGGCAATCGGTGGCCGACTAGTATCAGACTGGGTGTGACTTTGGCTCAAGGTGGTGAATTTGCCTTTGTCTTATTCAGTGTTGCAACTGCTCAAAATGTTTTGCGACCAGAGCTTGCCAATACGCTCAATCTCATCGTCACCATTTCTATGGCGCTAACGCCCTTGGCATTTTTATTGTTAGAAAAAATCGGTGAGCCTTTATTTGCTAAGAGTAAACCTAGCCGGGAGTATGATGCTATTCCAGACCATGAACATCAGGTCATCATTGCTGGTTTTGGACGAGTCGGTCAGATTATTGGTCGTGTACTACGTATGCATAACATCGAGTTTACCGCGATTGAACGCTCGGCAAATCGCGTAGATTTTGTCCGTAAATTCGGTAATCAGGTTTATTACGGTGACCCAAAAAATCCAGAAATATTGCGCGCAGCTGGTATCAAAAAAGCCCGCCTCTTTATTCTCGCTATTGATGATCTAGAGCGTTCTATCACAACGGCTCAATACCTACGCAAAAACTATCCCAAAATTATCGTATTAGCACGCGCTCGTGACCGTCAGCATTATTACCGTTTACGCGAGGTTGGCGTACGTCACATTTGGCGTGAGACCTATTTATCATCTTTAGACATGTCGCGAGAGTCACTACAGCTGCTTGGCATCTCACCAGAAAAAGCGCGAGAAACCGTAAAAACCTTCCGTGATTATGACGATGATTTGATTGAGCGCCAGCAAGCCATCTATGATGATGAGGCCAGTATGATAGAATCAGCACAATCAGCAATTGCAGAGCTTGAGAGTTTGTTTGATGAAGACATTGATAAAGCTCGTAAGATGGATTTAAGCGAGTTTTATGATGCATTAAAGAGTCAAGCGACACCTACTGATAGCGGCAATGACATCGCTACCGATTCTAAAAATTAATCGCCAGAATCCTCTAATCAGCGCTGCAACTTTCAGGAGCTTGTTTTTTACTCAGTGAACTCATGCAGCGCCAATCATCACTATCGGATAGGTGATAAAAGACCAGCGTTTGATCATTTAGGTAACGTATTGGAAATGTCACGTTTTGGATGGTTGCAATAACGGCGCAATCTGTTTTGGCAACACCTGCAGCTTTGGTGTCTATATCAATACGTATTTGCTGACTACCCATTGTCAAAGGCAAATCAACCGGACATTGACCTGTTTGCTGATAAATTAATGCCACCCGATTTTGTGCAGTTTTGACTGTATCATAAGCGTCGAACAATACTTCATTTGCTTTTGGCTTAGCAACTAGAGGCAAAAACTGCACCTTAATCACTATTAAAGCAAAGGCGAAAAGCCCAAAGCCCAATCCCAAACCAAATAAACTGACCCCGCCTTCTCGTCGCAAATGTGCTTGCTGCATGGCTTCATCTCGTGGATGGTCATTGAGCGCATCAGCAATTTCACGTCGCGCCATTCGATAATAATAAGCATCCGTCCAACGTGCCACCATAAACGACCAAAACACCCAAATGAGTGCAGCAATCCCTATACGTACTGCCATCTGATAAATGTCAGGAACATAAGGCATGGCCACAAACTCGAACATGACCAACACAATGGCAATATTAAGCTGAATAAATGACCACCCTGCTACGCTATATACGATGGCATCCATATAACGCTTACGATAGAGCAGCCAAGGAAAAGTCACAAAAAATGCTGCCCAATGCCATTGTGGCGATAGATACCCTTGCCGATCAAATTGCTCAAAGCGTTTGAGATAATAGTGCTGGCTACGATGGCCAATAAACCATTGATCCAATTGCTGACGTTTTTTAGGCGTCAATTGTTCTTGATAAAAAGGGGGCGGCGAGTCCGTCTCAATAAATAGCATGGCAATATGCTCTATTAGCTTTTAAAAAAATGCTCTGACAATGATTATTATATGATAACGCTCCAACCTATGTATAGGATAGAGAAATGCGACAGTTTGACTGTAAACACGCTACAATAGGATTGTACGTTCACACTTGTATGGATTTCACTTATAATGAGTGTATCTTACCCACCTAAATAAGCCTTATTAATACTATGAGTCCACATTCTGATATCAATGATAACGCCATTAGCAACCCAGCTGATGAGCAAAACCTTAATAGCACTAACGAACCTACCAATATTGATACCAGTGCCGATATTGACGCAGAACCTACTTCCGATAAGCACCTGCGTATTGTCAACACATTCATGAAGCGACGCACGCACATGAATAAAAACGCTGAGTTGGCACTAACTGCTCCAGAGTTTGCAGAGTATTTGGTCAACAATAGCTTTGGTGATGGTAACTTAGAGGGTATCGATGATTTACGCTCATTATTTGCTGATAGCCCGAATGGCAGCGACGCTCCGCTTACCTTAGAGATTGGTTTTGGTTTAGGTGATTCATTCATTGAAATGGCAGCAGCTGAACCTACGCGCAATTTTGTTGGCGTCGAAGTGCATGAGCCAGGTATTGGTAAATGCGCCTATATGGCTGGTACTCAAGGCTTAACCAATGTCAAAATCATCAACGGTGACGCCATCCAATTACTAAAGCAATTACCAGAAAACCATATCGATCGTATTCAGCTTTATTTTCCTGATCCATGGCAAAAAAAGCGTCATTATAAGCGTCGTTTCGTCAGCCCAGAACGTATGTCTATCGTGACGCGTAGTTTAAAGCAAGGCGGATGGTTTCATACTGCCACCGATTGGGAGCACTATGCTTTTTGGATGGTTGAAGTTTTGGATGGTTTTGAAGGTTTGACCAATCAAGCTGGTACAGGCAATTTCACCGAGCGCCCTGACTTTCGTCCAATGACAAAATTTGAGCGTCGTGGTCTAGATCGTGGACATGGCGTATGGGATTTGATCTATATCAAAGACTGATCTTAATAAAGTGTTTTTGACCTTGTTTTATTGAGCGGCTAAGTAACTTAGTCGCTTTTTTTGTCTTATTGGCTATCTGGTTATTATTCTCTGGCAGAATATTGACGTATTTGACGGCTCTATCCTTTGATTTATGGGGCATAGATATTTTTAGCTAAAAAAATTCATCAAACTGTCATATGTGAAACATAGCAAAAATTCGTCAAATTATTGACGAACACATGCCTTTACAAGCGCGCAATATAAGCTCTGTACCTGACATTCATAATTCATCATCGGCGCA